>JAKJCD010000003.1:27298-30872 GCA_022706625.1 Bacillota bacterium
AACCGCCGAACTTCCGGTTCTACTTTCATGACATCATAAAGACTGGCATGGCTGTGGCCGGGGAAGTCTATATTCACGTGCCGGGAGCAGCTGTCGGTTATGTTAAAAAGCTCATCGGCTCCTAAGGCAATATTCTCTTCTGCGCCGGTAAATCTTCCGTTGTTGCGCATTATACCGCCTACATTTCCAAGCCCGAGGAGCAAGTCTGTTTTTTCTACCAGGGTCACCTCCGCCCCGGCTTTCCTTGCAGCCAGCGCAGACGCACAGCCGGACCAGCCGCCGCCGATAACAATTACTCTATACAAAAAATATCACCCGCCTCAATTAGTAAACTACAATAGTGTATTCTGCTTCTGTAGCAGAGGATACAAATAAGGTTCATTTTAAGATCTGGCGCCAGACTTCAATAAGCTTTTCAAGGCTCCATGCCGCATTGGCGGGGCTTGTGGAGGGAAGCCTGATGATAGGTCTTTCGATTTGCGGAAAAATATATTTCATATAAAGCTGCCATGCTTTTTCTCCGTTTGCATATACTTTTTCAATGGGAGCCTTGTTAAAAATCATGCTCAGATCTGCCGGGACCACATCCCTGATGCTGCTGTCGCTTGCACCTATTATTCGGCAGCTTTCGATAACATCCCAAAGGGCGATGCGATTGTCAAGCATCAACGTTTTTTTCTGCTCAATGGTTTCGGGGATCGGCGCTTCAGCTAAAGCCGCCATCACCTTCCAGAACCGGTTTTGCGGGTGATGGTAAAAAAACCGTGCCTCCCTGGATTTCGGTGAAGGGAAGGTACCAAGGATCAGCACGCGGGAGTGCTCGTTAAAAATGGGCAATACCGGATGAACGAGTCGGCAGGCACTATAGTTAGGCTCCGGTTTTTTCAATTTCATACCTCCTATACTTTTTTGAATATTTACCGGCTTACAGGGTATAAGAGTATTATCTACCTATATTGTTATTCAACGCAAGAAATATTCCCCGGTTATTGACCGGTGTTGATCGTTAAGGAGGTGAAGGATATTGAAGTTCGAATTGACAAGTAAACTGAAAGAACATATGGCTTCGAAAGGCTTCAAAGGGATCGTGCTGCAGACTAAAATCCGGAGCTGTTGATCGGGCTCCTATGCTGAAGTTTCAGCAAAGTTTGGTAATCTGCCTGCAGGAAACGGTTTTAAAACATATGATGCGGATGGATTCAGCGTTTATGCTCAAAATGATATTGAGACGGAAAAGGAAACCGTTACCCTGGGTCTTGATAAACTGCTTTTCATGGAAAGGATCACCATCGACGGCCTTAAGCGCTATTGACCCATCTATCAATTTTATGCTGATCCCGGAAAAAACCGGCCGAAGGCATCATTATCCGCCCCGGCCGGTTTCCTATTAAATTCATTATTATACAAATCTGCATAGCTTAATTTATCAATAAAGACAATTGTTCCTTTAACAATTTCAGGTCGGTATCAACTATTTCCCATATCAGTTTCAGGTTCACTCCCTCATAGTCATGTATAATGCGGTTCCTCAAACCTCTTATTTTTGCCCATGGGATTTCAGAATGCTTTTTTGTGTATTCATCATCAAGCTTATTCACCAATTCACCCATTTGACTCAGATTAAAAACACATGCCTCAACCATCATGCTGTTACTTTTGAACCCCTCATAATCTACACATTTAACATAATCCAGGATCGTATCTGTATACCTGACGGCTTTATGAATAATCTCCTGATTTTTCATAAATTATTTTGCCCCCTTCTATGATTTCCCGCATTATTGATGAATCCGGTTCTAAATGAGATTTATCAATCAAATCAATATCCGTTCCGAGAGTATCCGTAAGTATTTCTAGCAATTCCACAAAATCAAGACCTTTAAGCTTGCCACCTGTATCGATATACAAATCAATATCACTTTTATCAGTTGATTTGCCCTTTGCATATGATCCGAAAAGAATAGCTATCTGAACCGGATAGTTTCTGAATATCGGTTCTAATTTTTCTCTTATGTGTTTAACTGAAACTTTATCCGAAGACAAGGTTATCCTCCTATAATTCTGTCATTTTGTTGTGTGTCCTGATTATACCATAAATAAATCTTCTTTGCTCCTAACTCACGCAGTACTTTTTCATATATTCCTTCATGCGGGATGTAATATCGGGCATTGTGTCTTCTTCGAATCCAGGTCCGCCATTCAGGAGTGTCTCCAGGGTCTCCCGAATATTTACTATACTGAATGTGGGTATCCCGTAATCTTCTAAAAGCTCCCGCACTGCCGAGCTGTCACCCTGTCCTTTTTCCATTCTGTCGACAGCGATGATTAGACCGCATATTTGCACATCAGCCGCCTTCTTTAACAGAGGTATGCTCTCTCTTACGGCCGTCCCCGCCGTGATTACGTCTTCGATAATAAGCACTTTGTCACCTTCTCGCAGTTTATGTCCGACTATGCTCCCCCCTTCGCCGTGATCCTTTTCCTCTTTGCGGTTGAAGCAGTAACTGATGTCCTTTCCGTAATCCCTTGCCAGAGCAATGGCTGTTGCGACTGACAGGGGGATCCCCTTATAAGCGGGCCCGAAAAGCACATTGAAATCTGAAGGAATGAGTCCTTTAGATATATTTACTGTAATACATTCTCCGTAGAATTCCCCCAGAGCGGAAAGCTGTGCTCCGGTTCTGATATTTCCCATATTAATGAAATACGGTGAGCTTCGTCCGCTTTTTGTTATGAAATCTCCAAAAATTAGCACACCTGAATCCATTAAAAACTTTATAAACTTTCTTTTATTATCCATTTACAAATCTCCCTTGATGCGATGTCTTCTCTTAATAAACAGACAGCCTGGTATCGGCATAATATTATCAGAAATCTCGATAGTATTTAAAGTCTTCAATCGATTTGAAGCCTTGCTCTTTCATATATTTCTCAAACTCTTCAAGGATGCGGACCGGAGCAGCAGGATCCACAAGACCCGCAGTGCCTACCGCAACGGCATCTGCTCCCGCCAGCATCAGTTCCGCAGCATCCTCCCCCGTCATGACTCCTCCCATGCCGATGATCGGAATCCTCACAGCCTTTCGCACCCGATATATCATCTGTACCGCTACGGGCTTTATGGCAGGGCCGGAAAGCCCCCCCATACCCATGGCCAGAACCGGCTTTTTTGTCCGAACATCAATACGCATCCCCAAAAGTGTATTAATCAGTGATATCCCATCGGCCCCTTCTCCTTCCGCCGCCCGGGCTATCTCTGTTATATCCGTCACATTGGGAGATAGTTTTATTATCATCGGTTTATTTGTGATTCTCCGAAGTTCCCTGATAAGCCGGGCCGCCGTCACAGGGTCCGTGCCGAAGCTTAAGCCTCCCTCTTTGATATTTGGGCAGGAAATATTGATTTCAAGCATATCTGCTTCTGTAGCAGACAGCTTCTCAACAGCCCGGCAATACTCATCAATACTTTTTCCCGCAACATTGACGATGACAGGGCAATCAAACTGTTTTAAGTAAGGCAGTTCTTCTTTACAGAACCGATCAGCTCCTAAATTTTGGAGACCGACGGAATTAA
>JAKJCD010000003.1:30882-35972 GCA_022706625.1 Bacillota bacterium
CCCGCCGTAGGTTTCGGCGATCCTCGGCGTTGGGTTGCCTTCCCATGGTTCTGCGGAAACACCTTTTGTTACAATGGCTCCAAGCCGGTCGATGTCATAAAAATCTCCCGAATCTCTCGCAGAAAATGTTCCGGAGCATACTGTTATCGGGTTCTTCCACTTTACTCCGGCAATATTTACCTTTAGATCAGGCATCGAAGACCACCTCATTTCCGGGAAATACTGGCCCGTCTTTACATACTTTTTTCAGTATGGCTCCGTCAGAGGTTTTGATCTTGCAAACACAGCCCACGCAAGCTCCGAAGCCGCAGCCCATCCTTTCTTCCAGTGAGACCTGAAGCAGCGTTCCGGTCTTTATACAGTGCCCGGACAAAGCCGAAAGCATAGGCGAAGGTCCGCAGGCAAAGCAGATCTCCCCTAAAAACCGCTCTTCTGCTTCCTGTACCGAGGTCTCGTCCTTTATCAAATCCATTACGGTCCCACGGAAGCCGGTTTTGCCGCTGTCCGTCGCCAAGCGAACGGCGGCCCCGGCTTTTTGAAACTCTTCATATAAGTAGGGTTCATCCTGAAAACCTAACACTGCTTGTACCGATACTCCCATGCCGACCAGGCGATGAGTCAGCTCCAAGAGCGGAGGTACACCGATGCCCCCGCCTACAATACTTGCCTTTGGCTTAACATCCTTCTCACATATAGACAGATCGAAGCCGTTGCCCAGGGGTGAAGAAACACGTATTAAGGCTCCCGGGAGATAACATGAAAGCTCTTTAGTACCGGAGCCGGAAATGCGATAAACAATATTAATACTTTCCGTTAAAACCCTGCAAATGCTTAATGGTCTTGGCAGGAGGAGATCTTTCCGATTAAGGTAGAGATTGACGAACTGGCCCGGTATTATGCGGCAGGCAATTTCTTCGTGATATTCCAGGATCATGGAATATATTCCTTTAGCAATTAGTTCATTTTTCAAAACCTTGGTGCAAAATACTTCTTTCACTTTATCCCTCCATGGCGAACTGCAGATCTCTTCGCATAGCGATTACCGCTTTTCTTGAAGCTTCGGCAAATTCCGGTCCCAAATCCGGATCAGCTGCCAATTCCTTATCTTTCTGCCAGGCTGCGATTATCCCTCTGGATGAATTGACTATGCTTCCAAGTCCGTCTTTGTCAAAATAACCTTTAAGATCTGCTCCGATCCCTCCCTGGGCTCCATATCCCGGTACTAAAAAAAAGGTTTGAGGCAGCTGTTTTCTCAAAGCGATGCCCTGCTCTTTATGCGTTGCTCCTACTACCGCTCCTATTCGGCTGTAGCCCTGTTCACCGATCAAATCTCCACCCCATTTTTTTACCAGGGCTGCAACATGCAAATAAAGCGGCTGCCCTTCTGCTATTATGTCCTGCAATTCACAGCTGCTCTTATTGCTTGTCCTTATCAATACGAATACGCCTTTATCATGTTTTTTGCAGCGGTCAACAAAAGGTGCTATGCCGTCGGTCCCGAAATACGGGTTGATCGTTATGGCGTCTTCCTTCCAAATATCATAGCTTTCCCCTTCAATGATGCTCCCGCCCAGATGTGCCGAATAGGCCTCCGCTGTGGAGGCGATATCTCCGCGCTTGATATCGCCGATCACTATAAGCCCCTTTTGTTTAGCGTATTCGACGGTGTCGATATATGACGCCAGGCCGGCAAGGCCGAAACACTCATACATCGCGATCTGCGGCTTTACTGCCGGAACAAGATCATAAATCGCATCGATTATAGCCTTGTTGAATTCGGTGAACATGGCTCCCGCCGCTTCCGGGGTTTTTCCGTATATTTCGAACATCTGCTTCTTAATATATGCAGGGATCATTTCAATAACAGGATCAAGGCCTGCCACTGCGGGATTTTCTGTCTTCTTTATCTTCTCAATCAAAAGATCTATCATGGTATACCACCTTTCCGCCTGCTATTGTTACCACTGCTTTGCCGTACACCTTCATTCCTCCGAAAGGTGTATTTCTTCCCTGGGAAAGAAATGCGGAAGGATTTATAACATATTCTCTATCTACATCAAGAATTGCCAAATCCGCTGCGCTTCCCGGCGCTATCATCCCCCGATCTATGCCAAGGATTTCTGCCGGCGCTGTGCTCATTTTCTTAATAAACTGAGAAGGTGTCAGGCGCCCTTTTTTCACAAGAACAGTGAGGCCCAGTGCAAATGCAGTCTCAAGGCCCACAATGCCGAAAGCCGCTTCTGTCAGCGGCACTTCCTTTTCTTCCGCCGAGTGGGGAGCATGGTCTGTGGCGATAGCATCTATTGTACCATCCTTGAGCGCATCGATAACGGCATCCCGATCCTCCCGGCTTCTAAGGGGCGGATTCATCTTGGCCAGGCCGTTTTCTATATTGACGGCTTCTTCTGTAAGAGTGAAATAATGGGGGGCTGTTTCTGCGGTGACCCTTATCCGCCGTGATTTTCCTAAACGTATCTGCTCTATGCTGCCCTTTGTACTGATATGGCATAAATGCAGTCTGCAGCCTGTATATCCGGCAAGCAGAATGTCCCTTGCGACAATCAGTTCTTCGGCTTCCGGAGGAATCCCCCTGACTCCCAATTCCGCCGATCTGGCGCCAAGGTTCATCACTCCTCCAGAGAGAGCTCTTTCCTCGGCATGCGAAAAAACGGGTAAATCGAGCTCTGCCGCCAGTTTCATACCTTCCAGCATCAATGCAGTCTCATCCACGGATTTTCCGTCTTCACTGATTGCAGCTACTCCTTTTCCCGTTAATTCCGCACAGCGGGTAGGAATGGCAGTCAGAGCCTTTTGGTCGGTCAGACTGATCCCTTTCAGTCCTTCTGTGATGGCAGACACCATAAGCAGGTTCACACCGCACATTTTTTTGCCCTTACCATCAAGGTATTTTAAAATTTCCGCATTGTCCATGGCGGGCACGGTATTCGGCATACAGCAAACTGTGGTAAAGCCTCCTGCGGCGGCAGCATGACAGCCTGATACAGCATCTTCTTTATGTGTTTGTCCGGGGTCCCGGAAATGGACATGAAGATCTATAAGCCCGGGAACGATCCATTTACCTGTGGCATCGATGGTTTGCGCATCTTCCGGCAACTCTTTCCCCGGCTCCGTAAGCTTTGCGATCAGCCCGTTTTCAATAAAGATATCTCTCTTTTGCTCAATATTATTCGCAGGGCTTATAACGAGGCCGCCCCTTATGCAATATCTCATTTTTAAAATCCCCTTTCATGCTGACTATATCATCGCAATACTCGCATCGGTATTCCCGTTCTTCGGCATCAACGAGATGGAAAATATGAGGGGCATTGAATTCCACAGAGGTAACGCATCTTGGATTTTTACATCGGATTATGTTAACCACCGTCTTTGGGATCTCCAGCTTTATTTTTCTTACTACCTTATGGTTTTCAATGATGTTGACCGTTGCAGAAGGATCGATAAGCCCCAGATCCGCAAGGTCGATGTCAACCACATCCTTTATTTTGATTACATCTTTGCGCCCGTGTTTTTTACTGTCGGCATTCATTATGAAGGCTATCGTATGTTTTGAAGTATCGATATCAAGGTAGTTCAGTATCTTTGCACCCATCCCCGCAGTGATATGATCGATCACGATGCCCTTTTCTATGCTCTGTATGATCAGCATTCAGTTCACCACCCTTTCGCCCGAAACATCATCGACACCTAAAAGTTTCATTATCAAGGCCATTCGCACATACATCCCATAGCGTGCCTGTTTAAAATACACTGCTCTGGGATCCCTATCCACCTCAGGAGCGATCTCGTTTACCCTGGGTAAAGGATGGAGTACGATCATATCGTCCCTTGCCATGGACATTTTCTCCTGGTCCAATATATAGCTGTCTTTTAATCTTACATAATCCTCTTCATTGAAGAATCTTTCTTTTTGTACCCTTGTCATATACAGTATGTCCAACTTGCCTATGGCTTCCTCTAAACGCCTTAGCTCTTTATATTCAATGTTGTTTTTATCCAAAACCTCTTTGCGGATATAATCAGGGATCACAAGTTCTTCCGGCGATATCAGCATAAACCTGACACCGGAGTACATCGTCAAAGCTTTCATCAGTGAGTGCACGGTGCGCCCGAATTTCAAATCGCCGCAGAAGCCCACCGTTAAGTTATCAAAACCTCCTTTCATGAGAAGGATGGTAAGCAGATCTGTGAGGGTCTGGGTAGGATGTTGGTGCCCTCCGTCCCCTGCATTGATAAGCGGAATATCGGCGGCAAAGGTGCCTATGCGGGGAGCGCCCTCCTTATGGTGGCGCATCGCAACAATGTCGGCATAGCAGGCAATGGTTCTTACCGTATCTGCAATGCTTTCACCTTTTGTCACAGAACTTGTCCCGGCTTCAGAAAAACCTATGACCTGTCCGCCCATCCTCAGCATAGCGGCTTCAAAAGAAAGCCGTGTTCTTGTACTCGGTTCATAAAATAGTGTGGCTAAAAGCTTCCCGTCGCAAGCGTGGGTATAAGCTGCCGGGTCCTTCATGATTTTTTCCGCCAGCTCAAAAACCTCCTCAAATTCCTCTTTGGAAAGGTCTCCCGGTTCCAATATGCTTCTTCCTCTTAACACAGGTTTATCGCTCCTTTCATTTTTACCTTTGTTGTTATCTGGTCGTTTTTACCCAAACAAAAAGCCTTCCGCGATGGAAGGCTTTAATATATATAACAGACAAATACATATGCTACGGAAAATGGTGATAGAGGTCCTTGCTTTAATACCTCTCTTGTTTTTGTTTTAAAACCGCTTTTCAACAAAATCACTTCTTTCCTCAATTTTTATCCTTTAGCTAAAAATAATACTACGTTTATGATACGTTGTCAAAGCTTTTTTATATTTTTTTTGGTAATGGGTGGCAAGGGGACGCTTTGTTTGCCACCTCTTGGTTGGGTGGCAGGGGGACGTTTTGTTTGCCACCACCCGGCGGGCAGCGCCCGCCGGGGGTTAGAATCATGACCGAATGTAAACCAAATCTGTCTTTGAGCGGGGTTTGGTTTACATTCCAGGCGGGCGGAGGCCGCCGGTGACTGAAATCGAGACCGAA
>JAKJCD010000040.1:0-9209 GCA_022706625.1 Bacillota bacterium
CCAGCCGAATCCTACAAAGATCAGGGCTATGAAGCCGATGGGGTCGATATGGGATGCGGGATTTATCGTAATCCTGTTTTGCTGTTTCGGAGTAGGATCCCCGCACTTATATGCCATCCATGCATGAGCAAATTCGTGAAAACAAATGCCTATTATGACTCCCGGCAGTATATTCAATGTACGGATAAACCAGTCTGTCAGGTTGTCATATCGGCCTCCCGCAACAGCCTGGTATGCCATCAAAAAGATAAGTAACAATGCCATAGGGTTTGAAAAAAAACGTTTCAACCGGAAACTCCTCTCATAAACGATAATATTCTTAATATTTTATCACAATTTCAGAGCATTTTAAATATATTGTTATAAATATGATCCTGAGGGTCGAATCAGGTGAATGAGAGGTGATTAGATCGATATGATACAAGACCGTCAACAGGTTCCTTTCTCCGCAGTGCCTGCCGCTCCGCGGGATTATGTATGTATTGTTATGCACACCATACAGGCAGGCGATACTCTTTATTCCATATCCCATAGATACAATGTGACAGTATCGGCATTGATGCAAGCTAATGATATCTCAAATCCCTATGATCTGCACGTCGGCCGGCAGATCTGTATTCCGAGAGAAGAAGAATTCCAAAATGAGACCTCCTGCAATGGGATTATCCACACCATTGTGAGCGGCGATACTCCTTACATGCTGTCTAAACACTATAACGTGCCGCTGGAAGCTATTCTTCAGGCAAATCCCGCTATGGATCCACATAATCTTAGAGTCGGAGACCGGATATGCATTCCCGGAATAAGCGAAGCCCCGGTGCCGGCGCCTCCTTCAATGCCCGCGCCGATCCCGCCTGCACCGGCGCCTCCTTCAATGCCCGCACCGATCCCGCCTGCACCGGCGCCTCCTTCGATGCCCGCACCGATCCCGCCTGCGCGGGTGACTCCTTCGATGCCCGCACCGATCCCGCCGCTTCAGCCTATTCCGATTACTCCGCAGATCGTACCCGGGACAGATGAGGATGCTTGCTCCGGAGAGTTTTACACTGTTGTTGAAGGAGATACTCTTTACATGATAGCTAAAAGAAACGGGATTTCGTTGGATGTGCTTCTTAATGCCAACCAATCAGCGGATCTTTGTAATCTTGAAGTGGGTATGAAGCTATGCATCCCGGCAGCGCTCTCAGATGATTGTTATTTCGTTCGTATAGGAGACAATATGGACAGGATATGCGATCATTTTAAGGTCATGCCGCGAAATCTGATGAAGGTTAATCCCGAAATATCCGTTACGGATTACTCCATACCGGGTACAAGAATTTGTATCCCCAGTAAATAGTAGTAAAAGGGAACGGTTTTCAGCCGTTCCCTGATTATTATTCAGAATTCGCTTAGGATGAGCATCCATACAACGGATAGGACTGACAGAGCCGGCGTACGATAGACTTAGCCTTTTCGGCTGCGCTGCTGTTACCGGGATTATCAAGAATAAGCGCTATTGCTTCGGCAATCAATCGAAATTCCTGGTTGCCGAAGCCCCTGCTTGTAGCAGCGGCAGTTCCGAGTCTTATGCCTGAGGTGACAAAGGGGCCGTTGGGATCTCCCGGAACCGTATTTTTATTCGTGGTAATCCCGCACCGATCCAGTAAGGCTTCTGCTTCTTTTCCTGTGATCCCTTTATTTATCAGATTTAATAACAACAGATGATTATCAGTCCCTCCCGATACCAGCCGGAAGCCTCTGCTTTGCAATTCCTGCCCTAAAACTTTGCAATTCTCTAAGACCTGCTTCTGGTATTCGAAAAACTCCGGCGACGCCGCTTCAAAAAAACACACTGCTTTTGCTGCTATTATATGCATCAGCGGCCCTCCCTGCATACCTGGGAAAATGGCTTTATCTATCTGCTTTCCGAATTCTTTTTTCGCCAGTATAGCTCCCCCCCTTGGCCCTCGCAGAGTTTTGTGGGTAGTAGTGGTGACCACATGGGAGTGCTCTGTGGGATTGGGATGAAGTCCTGCGGCGACCAGGCCGGCAAAATGGGCCATATCTACCAGAAGATATGCCCCGACTTCATCGGCAATCTCTCGGAAATATGCGGCTTCTATAATTCTGGGATATGCACTTGCACCCGCAACGATCATCTTGGGGCGATGCTTGCGAGCCAGTTCTCTAACAATATCAAAGTCGATAAGCTCCGTCTCGCTGTTTACTCCGTAAGGAATAAAGTTGTAGTTTATTCCGGAAAAGTTTACGGGGCTGCCGTGGGTCAGATGTCCTCCGCTTGAAAGATCCATACCCAAAACCGTATCCCCATGGCTGAGAAATGCGGCATAGACTGCCAGGTTTGCACTGGATCCGGAAGGGGGCTGTACGTTGGCATACTCTGCATGGAATAGTCTTTTTATCCTTTCTCTTGCCAGATCCTCAACTTCATCGACATATTCGCAACCGCCATAATACCTCCTGCCCGGATAACCTTCGGCATATTTATTCGTAAGTGCGCTCCCGGAAGCTTCCATTACTGCCTGTGAAGTAAAATTCTCAGATGCTATCAACTCAATGTTGTTTTCCTGCCTTAACATTTCCCTCTGTATCATTGCGTTGATAACGGGATCAGTTTTTTCAAGATTCTTAAAATACATATTGCTTTGCTGCCTTTCTTCTTGAGTTAGTCTTGGTCACTGTTTTCTGTTTTATAGCGTAGGGTTATTCCAGTTCGACCCTTTAAAACAATACTATAATATAAGTATCTCCATTCTACAATACATTTTTTCACGTGTTTCATTTTCAACATATCATGGTATAATATACCTATAGATTTGTTCTGAAAAAAAGCATACCGAGTATAAATATATCGGGTGAACAGTATTTAGGAGGTAAAAATATGTCAGCAAATACTATCTACTTGACTGCGGATACCTTTGATGAGGAGGTTTTGAAGTCCCCCGTACCCGTATTGGTCGATTTTTATGCGGATTGGTGCGGGCCATGCCAGGCACTGGGCCCTGTGATCGACGGGCTGGCGGATAAATATAAGGGAAAAGCGAAAATCTGCAAAATCAATATTGACGAGCACAGAAAGGTTGCCCTTACTTATAAAGTAATGAGCATCCCTACCATGTTTTTCTTTAAGGGCGGAGAAATACAAGAGAGGATCACCGGTGGATTGCCGGCGCCTGTGCTGGAGGAAAAACTCGATGCCCTGCTGTAAATACATCATAATTTCACCGATGATGTCAGGAGCTTACGATTGTTATCAATTGAATGGGTCGGTTTAATAAAAATCCCTGTGGTGATATATGCGATCAACTTTGCCATTGCTTTTGCAATTATTTTTTTAGAACGTAAAAATCCCTCCGCCACACTGGCATGGATAATGGTATTGTTTATGCTGCCGGGTATAGGGATTTTTCTTTATTTGCTTCTCTCTCAGAACATCTCACGTCAGCGGATCTTCAATCTCTCTAACTACGAAGCTTCTATTCTCGGCAGTGCGTTAAAAGATCAGATCCGGCATATTCAAAGCGGCGGGTACGTTTTTACAAACCGTGAAGCAGAGAAATGGCAGGATATGATATTGCTGCATCAGCGCTATTCAAAATCTTTCTTCACACAGGATAACAGTCTTTCGGTGTTTACAGACGGTCTCCATAAATTTGATTCACTATTTAAGGACATTTCCGCAGCCTCCCATTCCATAAACATAATGTACTTCATAATCAAGCGAGATAAGATGGGTCAGGCCTTTCTTCATGCGCTGACCCAAAAGGCCAAAGAAGGTATCGAAGTCCGTCTCCTCATAGATGCCCTTGGCGGGCGGCAGATCAATCCATCTATTTTAAAAGATTTGACAGAAGCGGGGGGTAAATATGCATTTTTCTTTGCCCCGAAGCTGAAATTTCTTACTATGAAACTAAATTATCGCAACCACAGGAAGCTGG
The DNA here is from genome assembly GCA_022706625.1 of Bacillota bacterium. GTDB lineage: Bacteria > Bacillota > Clostridia > Peptostreptococcales > Anaerovoracaceae > UBA1426. Next base: position 3,942 of record JAKJCD010000040.1, read on the forward strand.
TCATCATCGATGACAAGATCGGGTATTTGGGGGGATTCAATGTTGCAGATGAGTATGTAGGCAGAAGCAAAAAATTCGGCAACTGGAGGGATACCCATCTGCGGCTGACCGGAAGCGCCGTTCAGGATATGAATGCCCGTTTTCTCCTGGACTGGCGCTTTGCTACAAAAGAGCACCTTTTGCTGGCATCAGCCTATTACAACGAGACCACCGATGAAGGCACTTCCGGTATCCAGATCGTATCCTGCGGCCCTGATTCAAGGCGCTCTGAAATCAAACGCGGTTATCTTAAAATGATCTCTTCCGCAAAGAAAAACATATATATCCAGACCCCTTATTTTGTCCCGGATGCAAGCATTATCGAATCCTTGAAAAATGCGATTTTTTCAGGTGTCGATGTGCGGATAATGATCCCATGCATGCCGGATCACATGTTCGTCTATTGGGCGACCTATTCATATGTAGGTGATCTGCTTGAATCCGGCGCAAAAATTTATATATACAAAAACGGATTTCTTCACGCAAAGAACATATGCGTTGACGGAGAAGTCGCCTCTGTAGGGTCGGCTAATTTTGACATTCGCAGCTTTCATCTCAATTTTGAGGTAAATGCCTTTATTTATGACGGTAAGGAAGTCGCTAAGCTGGAGCATATCTTTGAAAAAGACATGGAAGTATCCGAAGAGCTTACCTGGGAGAAATATTGCCAACGCTCTTTATGGATAAAATTTAAGGAGTCTATGTCCCGCCTGCTGAGCGATCTGTTATGAGAAAAAGTAAGTATTGTATTTGAATAATAAAACACCCTCAGTGAAACAATAACCGGGAGGTGTTTTATGTTGGGATCCGTCATGAGCATTATTGCCGGTGCTGCTATGAGCCTGCAAGGTGTGATCAACACAAGATTAAGCGAAAAAATCGGTCTCTATGAGTCCAATGTTTTTGTCCAGGGAACTGCGCTGATCTTTGGTTTGATCGCAATGTGGATTTTGGGCAAAGGAGATTTTGCCGGTCTTGCCGAAACCAAAAAAGTCTATTGGTCGGGAGGACTTTTGGGGACCGTAATCATCATCGCAGTGATGATGGCAATAGGCAATCTAAGCCCTACCCACGCAATTGCGATCATCCTGATCTCCCAGCTGTTATCGGCAGCCGTGATTGATGCTTTCGGGTGGCTGGGAGCAGAAAAAGTACCGTTCACTTGGAATAAATGGGTAGGCCTTGGTTTTATGATCGCCGGAGTGATAGCATTTAAATGGGACCGCTCCGGATAATGCGCCTTTGCCGTAACTGTTACAACACTACGCAGATCATATGTTCCTTACCTTCATCCGAGACCTTCTGCAGCGACCTTTGTACCTTGATGCGGATGTGTTCCGGCACATTGGCCAGCTTTGATTCCATCTGCTCCGTCACCATATCGTAAAGTGGTTTTCCGAATATATTTGTCTGCCAGATCTTCCCCGGGTCGCTTTCAAACTCGCTTTCAAGATAACGGATCAGATCTTCGCTTTGGCGCAGGCTCCCGACTACCGGAGAAACCTCAGTGGTAATATCGGTTTTGATTATGTGCAGACTCGGCGCCTTTGCCATAAGGCGAACACCGAAATTGTTCCCTTGACGGAAAATTTCCGGTTCCTCAAGATCCATTTCGGAAAGATTCGGCTGGACGATGCCGTAACCCGCCTCTTCAACCTGTGCCATGGCCGGGGCAATTTTATCATAAGCCTTCTTTGCCGCCGCCAGCTCTTTGATCAATGGGAAGAACTGGCTGTCATCCAGGACCTGCCTTTCGGTTATTTCGCTGATAAGCTGATAGAACAATCCTTCCACCGGATGAATCTCTGCGATTATCGTGCCATTTCCCAGATCCATATCTGCGATCGATACGTCTTTGATGATATTACCGTCAACCAATGCAATGACTGTTTCTCTCACATCCCTGACCGTATTTGCATCTTGACACCAATCTTTGATGCAGGAAATGACCGTCTTCTTGATTCTGTGGTCTTCGGGCAGACCTTTCATAAACCCCGGAAGCATAAATCCTATTTCCACCGCCGGGAACTGATAAAGAACCTTTTCAAGGATATCTTGTATTTCATCAGTACCCATTTTTGCACAATCAGCGGCTATGACCGGAGTATCGTATTTGATCTCCAATTTCCTTCGAAGGCTCCCGGCAGTTTCACCTTTCGGAGCGGTTGAATTAAGAACGATAACGAAAGGTTTATTCAGTTCCTTCAGTTCTTTTACCACCCTCTCCTCAGCCGGTATGTAATCCTCCCTTGGGATATCGCAAATACTTCCATCGGTGGTGACAAGTATCCCTATAGTGGAATGGTCTTTAATGACCTTTCTTGTCCCTATCTCAGCTGCCTCTGCAAAGGGTATTTTATTTTCCTGCCAGGGCGTATTCAGCATTCTGGGGCGATCATCTTCCATATGCCCTATTGCATTCTTCACCATATATCCTACGCAGTCCACCATTCTCACTTTAAAACGGGCATTGCCGGAAAGCCGCAGTTCCACTGCGTCCGCCGGTATGAACTTGGGCTCTGTGGTGGTTATAGTCCTTCCGGTGCCGCTCTGTGGCAATTCATCCGTGACCTGGGATTTCAAATGTCCCTCCTTTAAATTTGGCAGGACCATCTGATCCATAAATCGCTTAATAAAGGTGGATTTTCCCGTCCGGACCGGGCCTACGACACCGATGTAAATGTCACCTCGGGTCCTTTCGGCCATGCTTTCATATATATTCAGGTTTTCCAAGTTATGCCTCCTCCTTCACATTGCACTATGTCTGTACAATATATTAGGATGGCATTCTCAATATGCACAAAAAAAGGGCGAAATGCCCATTGAAATAATCGGTATTGCCTGCCGTCATACTTCTGACGCCCGGCCGGTTAAACTGAATGTTGTGCTGTTAGTTATCAGCACCTTGACGATATGACCCGACACATCGCTGTCAGCCTTGAAATTGACAAGCTTATGCCCTCCGGTCCTGCCGGTGAACAAGGCTGCATTTGTTTTACTTTTCCCCTCCGCAAGCACTTCTTCCGTCGTCCCTACCAGTGCTTTGTTTTTTTCTGCGGATGTGATATTCAAGATATTTACCAGCCGGTTGAATCTGTCATGCTTTATGCTTTCCGGCACCTGATCTTTGAAATCCTCCGCAGGAGTGCCCTTCCGGGCTGAGTAAAGGAATGTAAAGGCCGAATCAAAGCCCACCGTTTTGACCAGGTTAAGGGTTGCATCAAAATCCTGCTCAGTCTCGCCGGGGAATCCGACTATGATATCAGTTGTAATAGCGATGTCCGGCACTCTGCTTCTAAGCCTCTCCACTAATTTTAGATAAGCTTCCGCCGTATATTTCCTGTTCATCATTGAAAGAATTTTTGTGCTCCCGGATTGAACAGGAAGATGGATATGCGGGCAGAGTTTTTCGCATGAAACATATGCTTCGATCAGTTCCTCCGAAAGGTCTTTAGGGTGAGAGGTCATAAACCTTATCCTTTCCAAGCCTTCTGTTTTATTCAAAAGGCAGATCAACTCCGCAAAGCTTGTTTCTTTTTTTATTTCTGAGTCCTCTTCGCTTACCATGCCTTGATAGGAATTAACGTTCTGTCCCAACAGGGTTATTTCCCTTACACCGTCTTCAACCAAACGGTACACCTCATGTAATATGGCTTTGGGTTCTCTGCTCCTTTCTCTTCCTCTCGTGAATGGTACTATGCAGTAGGTGCAGAAATTGTCGCAGCCGTACATTATATTGACAAAGGCTTTATAAGGGTTCTTCCTCATAGAGGGAAGACCTTCGATGATGTTTTCGGCTCTTCCCCATACAGCTACGATCTTCTCTCTTTCGTTGAGAACATTTGCAAGCAACTCAGGGAACTCATGAATATTATGTGTGCCGAAAATCAAATCTACCCAGGGGTATTTAGCTTTAAGCGTTTCGATAATATGCTGCTGCTGCATCATACAACCGCAAACGGCAACCACTGTGTCAGGCCTCTCCCTTTTGACCGCCTTCAACTGCCCTAATGTACCGAAAAACCGCTTATCCGCATTTTCTCGAACGCTGCAGGTGTTGATCACGATCACATCTGCCTGATTCCTGACGGGGCTTTCGTAATAGCCTGAATCCCGAAGCATTCCCGCCAAAGTCTCCGAGTCCCTTTCATTCATCTGACATCCGAATGTCTGTATATAAAAGCTCTTGTTTCTCAACCCTCATCCTCCTTACCGTACTATGGCATTGTACCATTATTTCTTGACGGTTTCAAAGAAAAGCTGTAGACTGTTTTGTATATTTAATAATGAATGTATAATTAATGGAGGCGATTATGAAGGCTGAACTTATTAAAAAATTTTTGGAAGCTGACCATCGGGAGAATATAGAAAGGGCTGCTGTCGCTCTTAAGCCCATATTGTTGAATACCCGACTTATCCGCAGCGAATTTTTCAGCAGAGAGCATGGCTGCAATGTGTTTATGAAACCGGAAAATTTGCAAAGGACAGGATCTTTTAAAATCCGCGGTGCATATAACAAAATTTCAAGCCTTACTGCAGAAGAAAAAAAGCACGGAGTCATTTCTTCTTCGGCAGGGAATCATGCCCAAGGCGTAGCATACTCAGCAAGAGAAAAAGGGATCCGCTCCACTATCGTTATGCCTAATGTAACACCTCTTTTAAAGGTAGACGCAACAAAAGCCTACGGTTCCAAGGTCATCCTTCACGGCGACGTCTACGATGAAGCTTACCGCTATGCCATGGAGCTGTCCGAAAGAGACGGATATACTTTTGTTCATCCTTTCGATGATTACGATGTTATCTGCGGTCAGGGGACCATAGGCCCGGAAATACTTAAGGAATTGCCGGAAACGGATGAAATACTGATCCCCATCGGCGGCGGCGGTTTGATATCAGGAATAGCCCTTGCGATCAAAACCATGAAACCATCAGTCAAAATAATAGGAGTTGTTCCTGCAGGAGCAATGGCAATGAAAATCTCCCTCGAGGAAGGGCAGGTTTCCCGTCTTGCATCGCTTAAAACCGTAGCGGAAGGCGTTGCGGTGAAACAACCCGGTGATCTCACATTTGCCATCACACAGAAGTATGTGGACGATATAATCACCGTTACTGAAAAAGAAATCATGGAAGCCGTGCTTCTGCTTATAGAAAAGCACAAAATAGTGGCTGAAACGGCAGGAGCCATATCCCTTGCAGGACTCAGAAAGCGTACGGCAAAAGATAAAAATA
>JAKJCD010000040.1:9219-12411 GCA_022706625.1 Bacillota bacterium
TGCCTTATTACCGGAGGCAATATAGATGTATTGACGATTTCCGAAATAATTAATCAGGGCCTCATAACCAGAGGCCGTATAATGTGTTTTTCTGTAGAATTGCCCGACAAACCCGGCCAACTGGTGAAGGTAGCTCAAATCCTGGCAGATCGCGGCGCTAACGTGATCGAACTTCAGCACAATCAATTCAAAACTATAGACCGTTATTCCAATAAGGTAATGCTGGAAGTAACGATAGAGACCAACGGTCACGAACATATACTTGAGATATTGGATGCTTTGGAAGATCACAATTTCTCCGTGACCAGAGTATATTAATACTCCGGCAGCCTGCATGTGCGATAGCGACCGTCGAAACAATCCTCTATCTCATGCTTCTTTTGGCGGGTCATCAGAGAAGCCACCGCAGTCTTTGCATCTATGTTCTCACTTATTACTTCGTGTATTTGCTCTGTTATTGGCATCTCCACTTCACAGCGCTTTGCAAGATCATAAGCTGCCTTTGTGGTATACATGCCCTCGACCACCATTCCTACCTTTTTCGTTGCCTCGGAGGGGCTCATGCCCTCACCTATCATAATGCCGCAGCGCCTGTTCCTGCTGTGCATGCTTGTGCAGGTAACGATAAGATCTCCGAAACCCGTAAGCCCCGTGAATGTTTCGGCTTTGGCTCCCAGCCTTACCCCCAGGCGTGCGATCTCGGTGATGCCCCGGGTCATAAGAGCTGCCTTTGCATTGTCTCCGAAACCCATCCCGTCGGAAATCCCCGCACCCAAAGCGATGGTATTTTTTAAGGCTCCTCCGAATTCCACTCCTGCTACATCTGTATTGGTATAAACGCGAAATCTTTCGTTCATAAAGATATCCTGCACATATTCGGCAAGCTTAAGATCCTCTGCCGCAGCCACCACTGTCGTAGGCAGGCCCTTTCCCACCTCTTCCGCGTGGGACGGACCGGAAAGCACAACATACTTTGCTTCAGGCAGTTTTTCTTTTGCTATCTCCGACAGCCGCATCAGGCTTTTCTGTTCTATCCCTTTTGCCACATTTACAAGTACCATATCCGCTGTTAAAAACGGCATGGCCCCGTCTAAGGCATTCCGAAAATGCTGAGCCGGTGCGGAAAAGAGAACAATGTCTGCTTCGTAAACGGCTTCTTCTGCCGTGTCCGCAATTTTGATGCTGTCATCGAACCTGACTCCCGGCAGGTATTTTAAGTTTTCCCGTTCTTCCTTCAGTGAATCTTTATGATCCTTATCGATATCCCAAATGCTTAAGGAATGTTTATTTTTTGAAAGGCTGACCGCAAGGGCGGTCCCCCAGCTTCCGGCTCCCAATACCGCTATTTTTTTATTCATGTTGCTTCCTCCTCCGCCAACTGTTTTGTATGTTCAGGGACAGGGTCTCATCTATGTCCTGTCCTTCCTTTTGAAACTGATTTTAGGCTCCTCTCCCTTGATGAGCCGCATCAAATTGCTCCTGTGCTTTATTAAAACGATTATTGCCATCGCGGTAAATACCAATATGTAATCCGGCATATACAGCCATGCAAGAAAAGGCAGAGAAAGAGCCGCAAGCAGGCTGCCCACAGACACTCTGCGTGCTGTTACAAATCCCAACGCTGCGACTCCAAGGCAGATCAGGGCTATATTGATATGTAAGGCAAGGAGAACGCCAAAAGCCGTTGCTATCCCTTTTCCCCCTTTAAATCCGTATATAGCCGGGAAGATATGTCCGGTGAAAACGGCAAGACCGCAAAGCACAGAGAGGGCTTCGCCTCCAAGGTATGCTCCGACCAGTACCCCTGCAACCCCTTTAAGTACGTCTATGACGAGTGTCAGCAAGGCTGCTTTTTTGCCCATAATTCTGAGCATATTAGTCGTGCCGGGGTTTCCGCTCCCTTCTTTTCTTATATCGACACCTGAGGCTTTGCTGATCAAGGTAGCAGGAGATATGTTCCCGATCATATACGCAATTACTATTGCAGCCGCTGAAACTGCCATCTCGGACATTATTCTTTATCTCCTTTCTCCCGGAACACAAACTTTATCGAAGTCCCTTCAAAACCGAAGCCCTCTCTGATTTTGTTTTCCAGATAACGGGAATATGAAAAATGCATCAGTTGGCGGCTGTTGACCTGAAACGAGAAGAGCGGAGGCTTTACACCGACCTGTGTCACATAGTAGATCTTCAAGCGTTTTCCTTTGTCCGATGGCGGCTGTTTCATCATGGTGGCATCGATTATCAGGGAATTCAGCTGACTCGTAGGGACCCGCATCGCCCGCTTTTCCGCAACCAGCTTTGAAAGCTCCATGACCTTATCGAGCCTTTGCCTTTGCAGCACGGATATGAATACGGAAGGTGCGTAAGTCATAAATGCCAGCTCATTTTTTAAATCTTTTCTGAAGCGCTCCATGGTGCCTGTATCTTTTTCTATCAGATCCCATTTGTTGACGGCAACGACGATGCCTTTTCCCTCATCGTGGGCCATACCGGCTATTTTTTTGTCCTGCTCCGTGATGCCATCTTCCGCATCCAGCATTAAAATACATACATCGCTTCTTTCAATGGCAGAGATAGCTCAGATTATACTGTACCTTTCAATATCACCCGCAACCTTGTTTTTTCTTCTTATGCCTGCTGTATCTATCAGCACATATTCCTCCCCCTGCCAAAGAAAAGGGGTATCAATGGAATCTCTTGTAGTCCCTGCTATGTCACTGACTATAAGCCTGTTTTCTCCTATCAGTGTATTAATAAGTGATGATTTACCGACGTTCGGTTTCCCGATGACAGCTATTTTGATCCTTTCATCCTCTTCTGAGTTTTCTGCCCCCACCGTAAACCTTTCTGCGATCAGATCCAACAGATCACCCAAGCCCAGCATATTGGCGGCAGAAATCGCAGCAGGCTCTCCTAACCCGAGCTCGTAGAAATCATAGAAATTATCGGGAACAGCTGCCGTATCGACCTTGTTGACAACCAGAATCACTTCCTTACCGGTCTTCATCAATATGGATGCCACCTCTCTGTCGGAAGAAGTCAATCCCTCTTTCCCATCCACTAAAAACAAGGTCACATCGGCGGTTTCAATTGCAATTTCCGCTTGTTCACGCATTTGGGACAGGATAATGTCCTCGGAATCAGGTTCGATCCCTCCTGTATCTATCATGATAAACGGGATGCCTCTCC
>JAKJCD010000041.1:0-288 GCA_022706625.1 Bacillota bacterium
ATATGTCCCAGCACATCATAATCACTATAATCCGAAAGGCATTCATAGGTATACCGATAAAAAGCGGCTGTAGCTTCTTCCACTGATCTGCCGTCGAAAAAACCGCCGCAGGAAAGCTCAAAACCTTCCGCGCAGTGAAAGGAGCCGATTATAAAATCATAATCGTAAGCATTCACTGCCTCGCTGCATTTTCTAAGAGTACTGCCATGCTGAATGCCGACTTCCAGGCCCTTGACCAGCGAGATACGGTCTTTGTACTCTTCCTGCGCTTTTTCTAACTGTTTATAG
>JAKJCD010000041.1:406-11922 GCA_022706625.1 Bacillota bacterium
CCAACGGATAGTCCGGATCATAGTGGTCAGTGATTGCTATTTGGGAAATACCTGAAGAAGCAGCAGCTTCCGCCATCTTTCCGATCGAAGAGTAACCGTCCGTAGAAAAAACAGTATGGGTATGGTAGTCGAGCAAAGGGGTGGTGTTCATAATTGCCTCCGTATCTTAACTGTGCTATAATCTTTATTAGTATAACACATTTAATATTGCAGAAAAGAGTAATCCCGATGACGGAATTCTATGATGAAAAGATTCTGATCGAAAAGGCGAAATCAGGTGATGAAGCCAGCTTTGAGGCATTGATCCAAAGCTGTAAAACAAAAGCGTACAACACGGCTCTTCGCTATCTCAGAAACGAAGAAGACGCCATGGATGCTCTGCAGGAAAGTCTGATAAAGGTTTTCAGGCATTTGAACAAATTCAAAGGCGACTGCAAATTTGACACCTGGGTATATCGTATCGTAGTAAATACCTGCAATGATTTTATCAGAAGAAATAAGAATCAAAACAGCAATGCAAGCCTTTATCATACCGATGAAAGCGGCGTGACTGTGATCGATATACCCGATCCGGCGCCGGCGCCATCCGAAATCCTGGATTCAAAGACCACGGTTTCTTATATACTGGACTGCCTGAATCAAATAACCTCAGAACATAAAGAAATAATTATCTTAAGAGACATCCAGGGGTTTTCCTATGAGGAGATAAGCGTGATTTTAAATTGCTCCATGGGCACGGTGAAATCCAGGATAAATAGAGCCAGACAGAAATTGAAGCAAAAGGTGCTGGAACAATATGAGGAGTTGTACGTCCAATAATATAAAGAAACGGGAAGGAGGCGCATAAAATGGACAGAGAGATAGTAATCGATGAAGTATCAGATTCCGATACAGAGAAACTGCTGGCAATCCTGCGCCGGATCCCTGAAGTCGAGATTCCGGGAGGATTTGAACAGCGGTTAAATGAAGCGCTGAAAATTGAAGGAAATCACATAAGACAAAAAAGAATAAACAGGTACGGCAAAATGCCAAAATGGTCAATTAAAGCGGCAGTTGCTGCAGCGGCATGTTTTATTGTTGTTTTTGCATCGATCTCTGTGTATAATGATGGCAAGGGATCCCTCTCAAATCTTGATACATCGGAAATAGCGAATAATGGAGAAATAACATCCGGGCTCCTTGGATCCCCGGCGGAAGAAGCTGCCGATATGCAGTCTGATGATGCGGAATCAGCAAAAGGATATGAAGGACTTAGAGGATTGGGATATTCCGAGGATAAGAACGATACAGGAACATACCCAGATGGGGCTCAACATCGCGAAACCCTTTACGGAGCCGAGACCACCGAACAAGATATCCTGTGCCGTGAAGGCAGCAAATACATTGAAGCAGATAAGGAATATTTGAACTACAAGAGACTTATTGAAGAAAGCTTGTCAGGCTTCGTGTTTGAATTGATCGCTTGTGAAAGGGAGGGTGCAAGCGGAAGGTATCTCTTTACGATTCGAATACTTCATGATCAGGAAGGGCAGAGCATCGATAAAACTTTGATCCTCGCGGGCGAACAAGGAGAAATATATGAGTATCGGGAAGATGAACACTCAGCAAACGAAGAACCGCAGATTAGTAGTGATTGACGGCAACAGCATCATCAACCGCGCTTACTATGCGATCCAAAAGCCTATGATAACAAAAGATGGACTGTACACCCAGGGGGTGTACGGTTTTCTTAATATATTACAGAGAATAAGAAAAGACTATGAACCGGGATATCTGGTTGTAGCTTTCGACAGGAAAGCCCCGACTTTCCGCCATAAAGAATATGCTGATTATAAAGCGGGCAGAAAAAAGATGCCGCTCGAACTTTCTATGCAGCTTCCCCTTCTAAAGGATATACTGGAGGCTATGAGGATAAGGGTGCTTGAAATCGATGGGTTTGAGGCGGATGATATTATAGGAACCGTTGCCAGAAAAGCAGAAGAAGAGAACTTTGAACCTCTGATCATCACCGGAGACAAGGATGCTCTTCAACTAGCAACGCAAGTGACAAAGGTGATCATTACCAGGAAGGGTATTTCAGAGTTTGAAGTGTTTGATTATGATGCAATGCTTGAGAGATATGGTTTCTCTCCCGAGCAATTCATTGATTTAAAAGGGCTTATGGGAGACCCCTCTGACAATATCCCGGGAATTCCCGGAGTCGGAGAGAAAACGGCACAGAAGTTGATACTGGAGTATGGCAGTGTGGAAAATCTCATTCGAAACACTGATAAGATAGAAAATGCAAAATTGAAACAAAAAGTCGAAGAAAATGCGCAGCTTGCATTAATGAGCAGACGTTTGGCGGAAATCAACACTAATGTACCGATCGATATCAGTCCGGAAGATTATATTGAGGAGGATCCCGAATACGGAAAGCTGATCGAGCTGTATAAAAAGCTAGAGTTCAACAGCTTTCTGAAAAAGCTTGAGATACCAGAAGAAACAAAAAAGACCAGCCTGGCTGCGGAAACCGAAAAGGAAGAGCTGCCGCAGCCAATTGTAATTGATAATATTCAAAGGTTTGAAGTTTTAGAAAAAAACCTTGTCCCGGGAGAACTCGTGGCTATAAAAGTGTTCAGCGACAAAAACCATAAGGCCAAACCCTATATGACCGGCGTTTCCCTGTCTGCAGGCGGCCGATACTTCTATGTGGATTGTACCGTTGAAGCTATCCGAAACCGCCTAAAATCGATGATTTCAGCCACGAAACTGCGTTATCTGGGTCATAATCTGAAAGATGACTATTACGTCCTTCTAAGCCAGGATTTAATGAATTGGGAACCGGAAACAGCTTATGACACAGCTGTTGCGCAATACTTGCTGCAGCCCGGCAGAAGCAGCTATGATTTTGCCACTCTGGTTCTGGAATATTTTCATCAGGATATCGCAGCCCACGATACTCATGAAACTAACGAAGAACAATTAGACTTTTTAGAACAAAAGCAAACCGACTATCCGGGTTTAGGAGCCGGATGGTGCTCAGCCCTTTTTAAACTCAGGTCCCTACAGCTAAAAAACCTGGAAAAAGAGGGTCTGCTTCCTGTATTTGAACAGATCGAGATGCCATTGGTCGGAACCTTGGCCCATATGGAAACACAGGGTATTTCTGTTGACCGGGATGAATTGATCAAAGCCGGCCTTTCACTGACGGAGCGGATAAAGACAATCTCGACCCAAATATACAGCAAAGCCGGCAGGGAATTCAATATCAATTCGCCAAAGCAGCTTGCCGAGGTCCTGTTTGATGAGCTGGGACTGCAGGCAGGGAAGAAAACAAAGACGGGTTATTCCACCAATGCGGAGATATTGGAGCGCCTGAGAGGCGAACATGAAATAGTCGAGCTCATACTGGAATACAGGACTTTGTCAAAGCTGAACGGTACCTATGTAGAAGGTCTGCTTCCCATGATTCACGCTGACGGTAAAATCCATGCTCATTTTCAACAAACCGTAGCGGCTACGGGACGTATTAGCTGTACTGAGCCAAACCTTCAGAACATCCCGATAAAACAGGAGATAGGAAGGCAGCTGAGAAAGGCATTTATCCCCGAAAGCAAAGATTGCATCTTAGTGGGAGCGGATTATTCTCAAATCGAACTTAGAGTATTGGCGCATTTATCGGAGGATCCGGCTTTGATCACCGCTTTTCATAAAGGAGCGGATATCCACAGGGCTACTGCCGCCCGGGTTTTCGGAGTAGCTGAATCGGAGGTTACCCCTATTCAAAGAAGCAACGCAAAGGCTGTTAACTTTGGTGTCATATATGGGATGAGCAGCTTCGGGCTTTCCTCGGAACTGAATATAACGAAGAAAAAGGCGGAGCTCTATATTGAAGAGTACTTTAGAAAACACGCTAAAGTCAAAGAGTTTATGGATCAAAAGGTCGCAGAATGCAGAAAGAACGGCTATGTTACTACCATTATGAACAGAAAGCGGCCTATCCCCGAAATAAATGCCTCAAACTATATCCAAAGACAGGCAGGGGAAAGGCTTGCCATGAACAGCCCCATACAGGGCTCCGCCGCCGATATTATCAAGATGGCTATGATACGTTGTCATAAGCAGCTTTTGGATGAGGGACTGAAGTCAAGACTTATACTTCAGGTCCACGATGAACTGATCATACAAGCCCGCCTCGAAGAAATTGAAAGGGTCAAAGTCATTTTAAAAGATAACATGGAAAGCGCCATCAAATTGAAAGTTCCATTGTCTGTGGAAGTAACGGTCGGAGAAAACTGGTACTTGCTGAAATAGGAGAGGCTTATGATATTGATAGGGCTCACCGGCGGGATCGGTGCGGGGAAAACTACGGTTTCCGATTATTTAAAAGAAAAAGGATATACGGTGCTGGATGCGGATCTTGTTGCCAGGGAAATAGTTGAGCCGGGAACAGAAACCCTATTGACCCTTGCCGAGACCTTTGGCAAGGATATCATCGATCCTGACGGAAGCTTGAACAGAGGCAGGCTGGCTGATATAGCATTTTCGGATCCTAAGCAAAAGAAGCTATTGGATCGCATTATGCACGGAAAAGTAATAAAGATATTGCTTGATCGCGCAAAAACAATGTCGGATCAGCAGTTGGTTTTCATGGATGTTCCATTATTGTTTGAATCCGGGATGGATCAATATATGGATCAGGTCTGGCTTGTGGATGCGGATGACGAAGTGAGGATCCTAAGAGTTATGGACAGGGACGGAAGCAGCAGGGAAGAAGTGCTGAACAGGATCCGATATCAGCTGGGAAGGGATGAAAAAAAAGAAAAAGCACATTTCATACTGGATAACAGTGGAGTTAAAGGATCCCTTTATAATCAAATTGATAAAATACTTAACATACTTATCAAGAAAGAAAACATATGATTCAAAAATATTTTTTCAAAATAGCACTCGCTTTTATAATCATGCTGTTTATTGCCGGATGCGGTGATGATACCCCATTGTCCGGCGATGAAACGGAAAAAGAACTGCCGAGCATAACCTCGGCGGTCGTTTCTATACCTATAGAAAAAATAAGAACTCTCAATCCGGTTTTATCTTTAGATGAAGATGCTTACTTCTTGAATAATCTGGTATATGAAGGCCTCTTCGCATTAAACAAAAACCTTGAAGCGGAAGGGGCTCTTGCAGAGAGTTGTGAATATCAGGGAGGGGGAGCATTACTTATTCGTGTAAAAAAGGGAGTCTTATGGCAAGACGGAGAATCTTTTTCGGCACAAGACGTAAAATTCTCAGTAGATGCATATCAAAGCGTTCCCACTAATCTCCGGGGATCCTACGGCCCAGCTGCCGCACTGATAAAATACGCAAAAGTGATCGACCAGGAGACTGTACTTATCCAATTCGCTGACGAAAACAACGCTTCCTTGGAAAACCTGACATTTCCGATCCTGCCGGCGCATAAGTACAAAAAACCGGGGGACCTTGCCCGGGCGGAGAAAGAGTTTATCCCTTTGGGAACGGGTCCTTATTGGGTAAGCAATTTTGAAAGGAACAGAGAAATAACCCTGACAGGGAATCCTTTTTATAAAAAAGATATCCCAAAGAATATTCTGCATTTTAAAATTATGCCTAAAAGAGAAGAGGCAGTGACACTTTTTGATATTGGAGAAATAAGCATAACCTTCCTTAAGGATATCGACCGAAGCACCTTGATCGAAGATAAAGCCGTAACCGTAGTGCCTTTCATTTCAAATGAAGCGGAGGTGCTCGGATTCAACTTTAACCACGGCGCTTTGCAAAACCGGGATGTGCGGAAAGCCATCGCTCACGCCATAGATAACAAGTCGATTCTTGAGACGTGTTATTACAGCAGCGGAGTTTTGAACGACAATATTTACTACCCGGGGTATATGGAGATCGAAAGCGAAGGGCCCCTTTATGGGTATGATATAAATAAGGCGAAAGAGCTGTTAAAGTCTTCCGGCTTTGAAGGCTTATCACTCAATCTGATTTTTAACAGTGAAAACCAAGCTCGCAATTTGGCGGCTCAAATCATCAAATCCGGTCTCGAGAAAGCAGGGATATCTGTTAACCTGATATCGCTGCTTAAGGATGAATATGACATGAGGCTGAGAAAAGGTGAATTTGATCTTTACCTCGGAGGCTTCAGGTTCAACGAAAATTATGATTTAAGACCGCTTCTATACACAGGGGGTGCGTTAAACTTTATCAGATACTCCGATATCGAAATGGATATGCTATTGGACAAAATGCAGCAGGGCCTCATGACGGATGAAAAAAGGAAAACATTTGAAACTCTGCATGACTACTATAAAAATGAAATACCCTATTATTGTCTTTTATATAAAACCTATGGATTTGCCGCCACAACGGGTCTGACAGGTGAAATCGCCCCGGTTTTCTATAATGTTTATAACGGTTGCGAAAGCTGGCGGGTGACCGGTGTGAAGCCGGAATAGCAAAGAGAAGGATAAAATGAGAAAAGGGAATATAAGGAAATAAGAAAATAAGATAAGAAATAAGAAATAAGAAAAACATATGATTGAAACAATTGACTTGACAAAGGCTGTTTATGCATTTACTATATAATCCGTGGCGAAAACAAGACGACACGCGGTTGTGGCGGAATCGGCAGACGCGCACGGTTGAGGGCCGTGTCCGAGAGGGTATGGGTTCAAGTCCCTTCAACCGCACCAAATAAACCTTGGAATTCCGACTAATTCGGGACTTCAGGGTTTTTGTCAATTAGGAGGGAAATCGTGGATTATTATCAGAAATCTTTAGAGCTGCATGAGAAAAATAAAGGTAAAATAGCGATTGTCAGCAAAGTCCCATTGGAAGACATTGACGATTTAAGTGTTGCATATACTCCTGGGGTCGCTGCTCCTTGTATATCTATCAGTAATAATCCTTCGGATGTCTATCGCTACACCTCCAAAGGCAATACCGTCGCTGTCGTTACTGACGGAAGTGCCGTTCTTGGTCTCGGGGACATCGGACCGGAGGCGGCTCTTCCGGTAATGGAGGGAAAAGCTCTTCTGTTTAAAGCCTTTGCCGGAATCGATGCGGTTCCTGTATGCATCAAAACTAAGGACCCTGAGGAATTTATTTCAGCGGTGAAAAATATTTCTCCCACATATGGCGGGATCAACTTAGAGGATATCTCGGCCCCTCGCTGCTTCGAGATAGAAAACAAATTGAAGAAGCTGCTGAATATCCCCGTGTTTCATGATGATCAGCACGGAACGGCTATCGTTGCCTCTGCGGCTGTTATCAATGCTCTTAAAATTGTGAAAAAGAAGATCGATGAAATTAAAATCGTCATCAACGGTGCGGGGGCTGCAGGGACAGCAGTTTTAAATATGCTGATAAATATTGGGGCTAAAAATATCCTTGTCTGCGACAGGAATGGAATCATTTCCCGGGGAAGAAAAGATATTTTGGATGAGAACAAGGCGAAAATCGCAATATTGACTGATGCCGGTAATATAACCGGAAACCTTGGGGTCGCACTCCGGGAAGCGGATATATTTATCGGTGTGTCATCTCCGAATACAGTTACAGCCGAAATGATAAAGTGTATGAATCGGGATCCCGTTATTTTTGCCATGGCTAATCCGGAACCGGAAATAATGCCAGATATAGCATTCGCCGCAGGCGCAAGGATCGTGGGTACCGGCCGGTCGGATTTCCCCAATCAGATTAACAATGTATTAGCTTTCCCCGGCGTGTTCAAAGGCGCACTGGCATCAAAGGCAACGCAGATAACCGAATCCATGAAGATCGCTGCCGCACATGCTATTGCAGATTCAGTGGATTCCGAAGAGCTGGAGGAGAACCATATAATTCCCGGCGTATTTCAAAAGGATGTAACCGACAGGGTGGCGGATGCGGTCGCTGCGGCATGGCTAATAAGAGAATAAAAATTCTGTTGACAGGGAGAAATAGGCTGATATAATTAGATAGACTAACTAAATGAATTGATCCAATACCAAGCCGATATGGTTTAAGGAAAAGCTCAAAGGAAGGAAGGTATGATCTTGGATACGTTTGAAAATGAATTTAATGAATTACTTCTTGAAACCTTCAGAGACATCCTTAAAGTGGAGGAACTTGTTTTGCAGAGAAGCGCTAAAAAGCTATCAATCGGCGAAGTGCACCTGATAGAAGCGGTAAAAAAGGCTCGGGAAGGGGCCTTGACTGTGAGTGAGGTGGCGGCTTACCTGGATATAGCCGTACCTTCGGCTACGATCGCAGTTAATAAAATGGTCAGGAAGGGTTATATCACAAAAGAGAAAAGCAGCGAGGATGGTCGTTCTGTAATGATCCGTCTGACCCGTGAGGGAGAAAAGATATTCCGCCTCCAACGCTATATCCATCTGAAGCTTGTAAGAGCTGCTGCACGAGGGCTGACGGAGGAGGAAAAGGAAACCCTTTTAATAGGTGTAAGGCATTTGGATGACTTTTTTAAGAAAAAAATGGCTAAATACGGAGGAATGAATGAGCTTTCAAATCATTGGAACAGGAAGGGCACATCCGGAGTTCGTATTAGATAACGAGATGCTGTCAAAGGTAGTAGATACAAACGACGAATGGATAGTTACCAGAACCGGTATCAATACTAGATATGTAAGTACCGACGAAACAATTACGGAGCTGTCAGTTAAAGCCGCAAAAAAAGCTTTGGTAAAGGCAAGCCTGACAGGCAAGGACCTGGATCTGATCCTGTGTTCAACAATGAAAGGGGATTATGCTTGCCCATCTCTTGCATGTCTTGTGCAAAGAGATATAGGGGCCGATTGCCCGGCAGTGGATCTAAATGCGGCATGCTCCGGTTTCATGTATGCATTGGATCAGGCTGATGCCTATATCTCGTCCGGTAAAGCCGAAACGATTCTGATAATTGCTGCGGAAATGATGACCCGTCATTTAGATTGGACAGACAGAGCCACCTGTGTTTTATTTGGAGACGGCGCAGGAGCGGTGGTGGTTAGAAAGGGAGACGGACTGAAATCGATAATCATCACCGCAAAAGGAGACGATCAATTGTTGGTCATAGGCAACACGTTTTGTAAAAGTCCCTACGGTAGGCAGATCGATATAGACCCGGAATTTCGCATGAAAGGAGGGGAAGTTTACAAATTTGCCGTCACATCGGTATTGAGGGATGTTAAAGAAGTTATGAAGACAGCCGGCGTAAAAACAAAAGATATCAAAATGATGATACCGCATCAGGCGAACCTCAGGGTTTTCCAAGCAGCAAAAGAAAAACTGGGATTCACTGATGAACAGTTGGCTGTAGGTATAGACCATTACGGAAACACTTCATCCGCAAGCATACCACTTATGCTGGATGAACTGATAGAAGCAGGGAAAATTAAGCAGGGAGACCTTATTGTTCTGACAGCCTTCGGGGGGGGACTGACCACCGGGGCTTGCGTCATGAAAGTTTAACATTTTTAATTCGAGGAGGGTATTAGAATGACATTTAAAAAAATAGCGGCGCTGATCGCAGAGAACAAGGATATGGATATTTCGGATATCACTATGGAAACGTCCTTTGATGATATGGAGCTTGATTCTCTGGATGTCATAGAAGTAGTGATGTCTATCGAGGAAGCTTTCGGAATAACGATGGAAATCGACGACAGCATCAAAACTGTCGGAGATTTGGTCAATTTAGTAGAAAGCCTGGCGAAGTGAAAACGGCATAAATCGGAGAAAATAGCATGAAAACTGAGATAACGGAATTATTAGGAATTGAATATCCGGTTTTACAAGGAGGCATGGCCTGGGTGGCAAATGCTTCACTTGCGGGGGCAGTATCAAATGCGGGGGGCTTGGGCATCATTGCGGCGGCCAATGCTCCCGTTGACGTGGTGTGCGATGAAATACGCAAGACTAAAGAGCTTACGTCAAAGCCATTTGGAGTAAATATCATGCTCTTAAGTCCTTTCGCTGACGATATTGCAAAATTGGTAATAGCCGAGGATATAAAAGTCGTCACTACCGGTGCCGGTTTACCCACAAAGTATATGAAAGAGTGGATCCAAGCCGGGATCACAGTGATCCCGGTGGCGCCTTCCTGCGGTGTAGCCAGGATGGTTCAAAGGTCGGGCGCTTCGGCAGTCATAGCTGAAGGAGGGGAGGCAGGGGGGCACATCGGTGAACTGAATACCATGGCACTTATTCCCCAGGTATGCGATGCGGTCCATATCCCTGTTATTGCCGCCGGAGGAATAGCCGATGGCAGAGGCATAGCGGCAGCATTTATGCTGGGGGCATCCGGCGTACAGATGGGAACCAGGTTCCTGGTTGCAAAGGAATGCACTATTCACAGGACGTATAAAGATAAGATATTAGCCTCTAAAGATATAGATACGATGACCACCGGCAAGAGACTCGGTCATCCTGTTCGCGCATTAAAAACACCGTTTACAAGGGCATTTCAGAAAAATGAGAACGACAGTGCCAGGACTATCGAAGAGCTTGAAGCATTCGGAGCGGGAGCTCTGCGTAAGGCAGTAATATCCGGCGATGAAAAGGAAGGGTGTTTTATGGCGGGCCAATGCTGCGGGCTTGTCAATAAGGAGCAGACTGCGGATGAAATCATACGGGAGTTGATGATACAAACTGAGGAAGCTTTGATAGGTGGGTCAAAATGGGTAAAATAGCGATCGTTTTTTCCGGGCAGGGAGCACAATACAGCGGAATGGGGAAAGAACTGTTCAAATGCTCGGAAGCGGCAGCCAGAGTTTTTGATATGGCTGATACTATTAGGCCGGGGACATCAACGCAGTGTTTTGAAGGAAGCAAAGAGGAGCTTCAGCGAACGGAAAACACTCAACCGTGCATTTTTTGCGTAGGATATGCGGCTGCAGCCGCTCTTGCGGAAAAAGGCATTATAGCAGATTGTACAGCTGGTTTTTCCATGGGAGAGGTAGCTGCATTGGCTTACGGCGGCTATATAAATGAAAAAGACGCAATGCACTACATTATCAGAAGAGCTTTTTTCATGCAGGAAAGCGGAGAAAAAAATCCCGGAGTCATGTTTGCCGTATTAGGGCTTGACAGTTTAAAAGTAGAGGAACTGTGCAGTTCATTAAATTACTGCTATCCGGTGAACTATAACGGCGAAACACAAATTTCCGTTTCCTGCGCTGCTGAATCTGCTGCACCCTTTCAGGACGCAGCAGTATCTGCGGGAGGAAAGGTAATAAAACTGGCCGTGAGCGGCGGTTTTCATTCTCCTATGATGAAAGAAGCGAGGAGTAAAATCGAAATGGAATTCGATGGCCTGGCTTTTACAATGGGGAAGATCCCGGTCTATTCCAACGTGACGGCCGAACCTTATAGAGAAAAGGCGCAGCTGTTTAAACAAATGGATTCTCCTGTACTGTGGCACCCGCTCATAAAAAATATGAACAGAGACGGAGCAGATACCTTTATCGAAGCGGGACCGGGAAAAACCCTGAGGAATATAATTGCTAAAATTTTCCCGGATGTCCGCA
>JAKJCD010000042.1 GCA_022706625.1 Bacillota bacterium
GTTGCCGACCCGCCGGTGCTGATATTGGACGAAGCTACCAGCTCAATTGATACGAGAACGGAAGCTCTCATTGAGAAGGGGATGGACGGGCTCATGGAGTACAGGACTGTTTTCGTTATAGCTCACAGGCTGTCAACCGTACGGAATGCTGATGCTATTTTGGTATTGGAAAACGGCAGGATCATTGAGCGCGGCGACCACGATGGGCTGCTTGCCCAGAAGGGTAAGTACTACCAGCTTTATACCGGAATGTTTGAACTGGAATAAATGGTATCGCGGCGGTGTGCCGCCGCTCCGTATAGATCCGTATAGAAAGGTGTATTTGATGAAACGCAGCAGCGGTATCCTGCTTCCTGTTTTTTCTCTGCCGTCTTCTTACGGTATAGGCACTTTTGGGAAGGAAGCATACAATTTCATAGATTTTTTAGTAGCGGCGGAGCAGGAATACTGGCAGATGCTGCCGGTGGGTCCGACGGGCTTCGGAGACTCTCCTTATCAGAGTTTTTCTGCTTACGCAGGGAATCCTTATTTTATCGATCTCGAATTGATGGCGGAGGATGGGCTCTTGAGCCGTGAAGAAATCGAGCTTGTGCCTCAAGGTGAGGATCCGATACAGGTCAATTATGGTATTCTATATCATCAGAGGAGATCGCTGCTCAGGAAAGGGTTTTCCCGTTTTGATCCACAATATGATGTTGCTTTTGATTATTTCTGCAAGGCAAATGCAGACTGGCTAAACGACTATGCTCTTTACATGTCGCTGAAACAGCATTTTGATATGAAGCCATGGCAGGATTGGGAGGATGCAGGCATTCGGCTGTACAGGCGTGAATCTGTTGAAAAGTTTTCGGAATTCCTGCAGAAAGATATTCTGTTTCATTGCTTTATTCAATTTTTATTCTTCAGTCAGTGGAATGGACTGCGGTCATATGCAAAACAAAAGGGGATAAAGTTTATAGGTGATATTCCAATTTACTTATCCATGGATTCTGCAGATGCCTGGGCATCATCGGAAATATTGCAATATGATAAAGAGAGAAGGCCATTAAAAGTAGGGGGAGTTCCTCCGGATTATTTCTCTGAAACAGGACAATTGTGGGGCAATCCCCTTTACGATTGGGATGAGATGAAAAAAGACGGCTATTCCTTTTGGATAAGGCGTCTCGCGGCATCTTCGGAAATGTTTGATGCTGTGAGGCTGGACCATTTTCGTGGCTTTGAAAGCTACTGGAGCGTGCCTTTTGGAGAAGCTACAGCGGTGAAAGGTGAATGGATGCCGGGCCCGGGCATGGATTTCATCGGGAGGATCAAAGAGAAATTCCCAAAGCTCTGCATTATTGCAGAGGATTTGGGCTGCCTGACACCGGAAGTCCACGAACTGGTTAGGGCAGCCGGTTTTCCCGGCATGAATGTGCTGCAATTTGCCTTCGGCTCGGGAAATCGCTGCAGCCATCTCCCCCACAGGCATGATATAAATTCTGTAGTCTACACAGGCACCCACGACAATACCACAGTGAGAGGCTGGTTTGAGGACAAGGCACAAGAAGAGGAACGGATATACGCAAAGAAATATCTGGGCTTATCCTCTGAAGAAGGATGGAATTGGGGCTTCATTCGAGGAGCAATGGGTTCCCCCGCAGATCTTTGCATCGTACAGATGCAGGATTATCTGGATCTGCCGGATTTCGCCCGCACCAATACTCCAGGGGCTCTTGGCGGCAACTGGATGTGGCGCTTGGTCCCGGGGCAGCTGACGGACGGGCTTGCCGGGAAAATAGCGGAAATGACCCGGCTCTATGATCGGGAAAGGCTTTGAATGGGTCGTGACCACGGGCCTGAAAACCTGCCTGCGCAGGGGCATTTGCTGCAGGTTAGTAAAGTGTACTCAACCCGAGGCAACGCAAATTGGGGAAAAAACCGATTTGCGTTGCTTTTAGCCATAAAAAAGGCAGAATTTAGCAAAAAAGCAACGGAATTTAGGAAAAGGTTAGGTTTCCGTTGCCTTTTCGCGAAAAAAGGCAACGGAAACGTTGAACAAACCAAATTCCCGTTGCTTTTACCCCGAAAAAGGGGCAGGAATTCGAAGAAAAGCAACGGAATTTATCAAAAAAGGCTATTCCCGTTGCTTTTCCGGGCGATGGAGTTTATGTTGTTATTTCGTTAAATCCAAATCTTATCCGATGATATAGTCGTAAAATAGTACAGTTTGATGCAATCGAAGTGAGGTATAATAATATACAGAATATAGCAAAGTAATATTTATAAATAGGAAATAGTTTATTTGAGGGAAGAAAGAGGAGTTATTATGAAACGATTAAAAACGATTTATAATAAAATGGCGAGCGGGATATCAGCTGCTGTTTCCCGCTTCCCTTTTACAGTATTATGCTTAGCGGCGACGGCAGCTTTAGTATGTTATCTGATCGGCCTTGATAAGTCTGCTCCGCAGAATGTAGAAAAGTTGATTTTCACCCTTGGAGTAGGTGCTTTTATCGGAATGGTGGCGCAATTTTCTTTTGAGGGTTTTTCCAGATTGTCCAACTCAAAACTATTAGTTTACGGAGTTGCCGCCTTGCTTACAGCCGGTTATTTCGTAATTCTTTGGCCGGCTCCGGAAATCAGTGCAGAGATAATCATTAGGAGTTTAGTTGCCGTATTTGCCATGATTTGTGCAGTGCTATGGATCCCTGCGTTTCGTGGCAGGACAGATTTCAATGTGGTATCGCTAATACATTTTAAGAGCTTTATAACATCATTTTTGTTCTCCTCCGTGCTTTCAGGCGGAACAGCAGCTATTTTGTTCGCAGTGGACACCCTGCTCATTAGAGTAGACGATAATGCCTATGGGTATTCGATGACGGTTATCTGGATCATCTTTGCTCCGATTTATTATCTGTCCCGGCTCCCAATATTCCAGGCTGACTGTAAGGATAAAGAGGCCTGCATAGATAGTGCCGCCGGATACCCACGCGTCCTTGAAATCCTGGTTTCCTATATTGCCATACCTCTTTTTACCGCATATACAATTGTACTGCTGGTCTATTTTATTAAAATACTAGCCACCACACAATGGCCTTCGGGACAGCTTGGGCCCATGGTTCTTGTGTATTCCGCTGCGGGGGTTGTGCTTTTTGTGCTTGCCAGTTTGCCTGAAAACCGGTTTGCTCATCTGTTTCGCATTATCTTTCCAAAGGTCTGGATCCCTATAGTGATAATGCAGATGGTTTCTGTCTGGATCAGAATCAATGCTTACGGAATTACAGAATCGCGCTATTACGTGGCACTATTTGCTGTGTTTTCATTAATTTCTGCCATATTTTTAAGCCTCAGATCAGTTTCAAAGAATAGATATATCGCACTACTGGCGGCAGCTTTTGCCATCTTCTCGATAATTCCTCCTATTGACGCCTTCTCCGTATCCCGGAATAGTCAGATCAACCGGATCGAGGGGATCCTGCAAGCCGAAGGCATGTTATCCGAAGGAGTTTTAATTTCAAAACCTAAGGCTTCCGATGAAACTAAAAGAGAGGTTACCAATATTATTCAGTACCTGGAGAATAATAGCTCTACAGAATATATTTCTTGGCTTCCCAAAGATTTTGAGATGTATCGGGATATGAAAAAAAACTTTGGCTTTGACCCCTCTTATTACTATCAACCCAATGACGATTATCGGTTTTTCTATGCCGCTCTCGACACAGGGATACCTTTGGATATATCCGGCTATGATGTATCGATGATTGTCAGTTCCCACATGAATGTTAACGATAAAAAAGATTTCGCCTTTGAAATCGATGACAAAAATTATACATTAACCGCCAACCGTATCAGCAGGAGCGATATGGAGCTTACAGTGCAGGATCAGTCCGGCATCCGGTTAATTGAGTTAAGCTTGCTTGACTATGCGGAATCCATGAAAAATAAATCCCTTGGAGGGAAAGACATGCTTCCTCCTAATGAGATGACCCATGTGAAAACAGAAAACGGAGCGGAGATAAAGATAATCTTCCAGAACATTACCATGGAAAATATTGGAGAAAATGATTTCTATGCTGACTATGCGGCCTATGTGCTCGTTAAAGTGGCGGACTAATCAAGTGTAAAACGGGCTGTCGCATCCTGCTCTTTCTCAGTCCATTTCTTCTGTCTATAAGTTCGAAACAAAGAGATAATTTTGTTAATTTATTTTTACCAAAAGGTAAATGAATTTACCTTTTGGTAATTCTTTTTTATCCCTTAAGCTAGAGAAACCGCAGAAAATGCCCATTCTTCACGCATTTTTTTTTGGTATGCGATTTGCTCTATGTAATGTGTAAAATATATTCTTCACGATTCTTTCTACAAAAGTCAAGTGGGAAAGGAGGGAGGTTTTGCATGGCGGCGGATTCTTTTTTTAAACCGTCGCTTTTTTTGCCGCCTTGGAAAAAAAACGATAAACCTCGGGAGCCGAGGACAGAGCCCCCGTCAAGACTTATATTATCCACCATTCAAGCAAAAAAACTCCCACACCAATTCCCACACCTATCAGGTCAAAACATGTCAAATTAGCACAATAAAAAATCATATAATAACAAAAACGCCATAACCTATTAAAAACACTTGGTTTTGGGCGCTTTTGTGTTGTTCACAATACTTTCGGACTTTACTCCCACACTGCTTCCCACATTGAGGCGGGGGCATATCAGCTGTCCAAAAGAAAATCTGTCAACTTAACAATCTTTATTCCGTCTTGTGTTACGGGATGATCAGTGTTACCGGCAATGACAACCTTTTCGTAATTGTCTCGTATATCGCGAAGCGGGGCAAGCTCCCGCTCCCTTGTCCCGGGATCGTTCATGGACTCCGTTACCTGAATATACTTCTTCTCATCGGCGCTGGCAGCAATGAAGTCCACTTCCTTATTGGCGACCTTTCCGATTGCGACATCATAGCCACGGCGCAGTAGCTCAAAATAAACGATGTTTTCGATGATATGTCCGGTGTCCATATCGCGGAAACCAAGCAAATAATTGCGTAGCCCGATATCCACAATGTAATACTTTCCGAGGGTTTTCAGGTACTCTTTCCCTTTAATATCAAAACGCTTTATTTCGTAAAACACATAGGATTCCAGCAGCGCAGCAACATAGGCCTGAATGGTGTGAACGGACGGATTGCCGTTCCTGTTGCTGTCAAGCAGCTTCTCATGGACAAGCTTATTGCTGATGGATGTTATAGACGTAATGTTGCCAATATTGTCGGCAAGGAACATGATGACCTTTCTCAGCAGATCCGGGTCCGTGATCTGCCGCTGCCCTCTGCGCCTCTCGCGCTCCAGAATATCACGCACGACAACGGTAGAGTATACACCGTCCAGTAGGGTCAGCACTTTGTCAGTGTTCAACCCAACATCTGCAATTCCGGGCATTCCCCCAAACTTCAGATAGGCCTCCAGCAGTTCTTTCGGCTCATAGCTTTCTCCGTCCTCATCATAAATACGCTTACCGATCCCGCCTTTTGGGCTTTTGCGTTCTCGAACGGTATAGCCATGAAAGTCAAGAAACTCGCGAAAAGAGAGGGGAAGCATTTTGATCTCAACACTTCTCCCGGCAAGATAAGTCGCATACTCCGAAGAAAGCAGGTAAGCGTTTGATCCGGTCACATAAATGTCACAGTCAAAATCTACGCGAAAGGAGTTAACCGCATCCTGCCACTGCTCAATGCGCTGGATCTCGTCAAAGAAAAGATAGGCGCGTTTTCTGTCTGGAAGGCGCTCCTTCACATATTGATACAGCGTTTCCACGCCCATTCTCCGAAACTCCATTGATTCAAAGTTGAGCTCGATGATCTGCTCTTCCGCAACGCCGTTATTGCGCAGATGCTGCGCCATCAGTTTCAGCAGGCTGGACTTGCCGCAGCGTCGGATTCCCGTTATGATTTTCACAGGCTCAGCGTCCTGAAATGCTATCAGCCGATGCAGATAAAGGTTGCGGCTTCGCAGTTCGCTTCCACTTTTTAGCATAGTATCACCTCCGCAAACAGCATAGCATAAAAATTTTGATAAATCAAGTTTGTGCTATCAATAGCACAAATAAGCCAGAATTCGACTTTTTATGCTGCATTTCAATTTCGCCAAACTCTGTCCTCTGTCTTGTGCTCTGTCTATATTAAGCCGATTGCCTTGAAAGAATGAATAACAAATAGTATAATCAGGTTGTAATTATTTGTATAAAAAGGTAACGACATGATGATGTCGCTACCCTTTTGACATGCGGAGGATGCTCTATGGAGAAATACAGCTCGGGTCTTGTCGCGGAAGCGTTTTGGTTTGTCGAATTTAAGAAGATTATTAAGCTAAGGCATGAAGGCAAGGCTTGGGATGAAATCAAAGATTTATGTATAAACGAGAACCTGCTTGGAATATCTAAAGAATACAGGGCTCTAAGGAACTACGGGTATTTAAAAAGCAGGGTTGATGTGCTTGACGAAGGACTGATTGAGATATTTCTTAATGCAGACCTCAATAACCAAAAGATCATCAACCTTATTTCAATCGCAAAGAAAAACAGACTGTTTTTTGAATTTCTTTATGAGGTTTACCGCGAGAAAGTTCAGTTGGGTGTGCCTGAGCTTACAGCCGGTGATATTAATATATTCTTTAAAAATAAACGGAACCAGAATGAGGATATAAGTAAATGGACCGACGTCACTTTAAAAAGACTAAGAGGCGCATATATGAACTTTTTAAAGGATTCGGGTCTTCTCACCGTCAGCGGCAAAACGAAGAAAATAACGCCCCCCATACTGGATGCGGCACTTGTAAACAACCTAAAGGATAACGGAGATGGAAATATTGTAAAAGCTCTCACGGGGGTGAACTGATGACAACAAAGCAGGAAATAAGATTAAATAAGCTTGAAGATATCATTAAAGAACCGGGCTTTGGAAAAAACAAAGGCCTTGGGAATGAAGTCCCATACTATATATACGACTACCCTGCTGAATATGAACTGCTGGTGAGAGAGCGGATAGATTACCTTGTGGCGAAATATTCAAAGGGCAGCCATGGTTTTCAAATAGTCGTCTTTGATCTATATGATATTATTATTGACTGCCTCCTTCGCGAAGGCTTTCTTGATCTGTGCATTGAGATGGAAAAATCAAAAGGCTTTCAGGAGATAACCAAAGCTGTCAACGAAATGCTCAGAATGGAAGAGGACAACCAAAGCAATGAGGTTCTTGCCCACATTAAAAACAATACACCGAAGGATGCAATCGTATTCATAAAAGGTGTTGGAAAATGCTTTCCTATGCTCCGCTCTCATAAGATTCTCAATAACTTGCATCAGTTCATAGATGATGTTCCCGTCATCATGTTCTTTCCGGGAAAATATGATGGACAATCATTAATGCTTTTTTCTGAAACGAAAGACGACAATTATTACAGAGCTTTCAAACTCGTAGAATAAAAGGAGACAGGCTATGTATATAAGGAACATGTTTCAAAAGAAAATCGACAGAGATTTAAAAGGCGTTATTAAAGTCGGTCAGGGTGACGATGAAAACGTCAGGCAGGAGCTTGAAGAATACGTCGTAACCAGGGAATTACAGAAGCACTTTGCCGACTTCTTCTCGAGCTATAAAAAAGGCATCGTGGGCAACACCGACAAGATGGGAGTCTGGATATCAGGTTTCTTCGGAAGCGGTAAATCTCACTTTCTTAAAATCCTGTCATATCTTTTGGAAAACAGAGTAGTTGATGGGAAGGCCGCCATAGAGTATTTCATTGAGGATAAGAAAATAAAGGATGAAATGGTCCTTGGGGACATAAAGCTTGCTGCAAGCGCGCCTGCCGACATTATCCTCTTTAACATCGATTCCAAAAGCGGCATGGCAGATTCGCAGAACAATAAGGAAGCAATTCTTTCTGTGTTCTTAAAGGTGTTTAACCAGCATTTAGGCTACTATGGCGCCAACCCCTTTATAGCAGATCTGGAAAGACATCTGTCGGAAGAAGGAAGATATGAAGAGTTCCAAAAGGCCTTTGCAGAGATCCGGGGCAAGGGATGGATGGAATCCAGGCATCAGTTCAGATTTATTCAGGATCAGATCTGTGATGCCTTAGTTGCAATCGATTATATGAGCATGGATGCTGCAAAGAACTGGTGCGAAAGTGCAACGGGAACCTACAACATTGATGTAGCCTCATTTGCACAGATGGTAAAGCAGCATATCGATAAAAAGGGAAACAATCATCACGTAGTGTTTTTGGTAGATGAAATCGGTCAGTACATAGGTGAAGATTCAAAGCTCATGCTAAACCTGCAGACCGTTACAGAGGATCTGGGAACGGCTTCCGGCGGCAAGGCTTGGATCGTAGTAACCAGCCAACAGGACATCGACAAAATTACCGAGGTAAGAGGCAACGATTTTTCTAAAATTCAGGGACGCTTTGACACAAGACTATCCCTTTCTTCCGCTAATGTGGATGAAGTCATCAAAAAGAGAATACTGAAAAAGACCGAAAGCGGAAAGCAGACATTAAAACTACTTTACGACGAAAAAGAGACTATAATTAAAAACCTCATTCTATTTAACGACGGCATAGAAAAGAAGCTTTACTTGGACAGAGATAACTTTGCTGCTGTATATCCTTTCGTTCCTTATCAATTCAATCTTCTTGGAAGCGTTTTAACCGCTATAAGGACTCATAGTTCCAGCGGAAAGCATTTGGCTGAAGGGGAACGCTCCATGCTTGCCCTTTTTAAAGAATCTGCCGAGAGGCTAAAGGATGAGAGCGAGGGAGCCATTGTTCCCTTTAATATGTTTTACGATGCCCTTGAAGAATTCTTGGACCATAGCCACAAAGGAGTTATCAGTCGGGCCTTGGATAATAAATACATAAACCCGGATAAGGATGAAGAGTGCTTCGATGTGAACGTGCTCAAGGTCCTTTTCATGGTTAAGCATGTAAAAGAGATTGAGGCCAATGTTGAGAACATTACCAGCCTGATGGTTTCTCATATAGATGGCGATAGGATCAGCCTCAAAGAGAAAGTAGAAGAAGCGTTGAAGCGCCTTATATCCCAGACACTGATCCAAAAAAACGGGACCGTCTATGTGTTTCTAACAAACGAAGAACAGGAAATAAACAGGGAAATTGATAATCAAAACTTAGAAACGCCTGAGATTATCGGCAAAGTATCTGAAATGATCTTTGATGGAATTTACGGAGAAAATAAGTATCGCTACCCTGCTTTCAACGGTCGCTATACATTCGGATTTAATCAAACCGTCGACGACAGGCCCTATAAAACAAATCAAAACTTCGATATTTCACTTAAAATATTAACCCCCAATTATGAGAATGCAATGGATGAGGCAACCTTACGGATGATGAGCGGCCAAAGCCCCTGTGTGATAGTGGTCCTTCCTGATGATAGGACATTTCTGGATGAAGTAAAAAGTGCTTTGAAGATCGAGAAATACTTAAAAAACAATACAGCAAACGTCCTCCCAAGGCATATGGAAATAAGAGAAATCAAAAAGGTGGAGATGCGGGAGAGGAGCGCAAACGCCCGGATCTTCCTGGAGCAATCTCTAAAAAATGCGGATATCTATCTAAAAGGAGATAAGCTTCATATCGGAGCAAAGGATATTGCTTCAAAGATCAATGAGGCAATGGGCAAACTGGTGGATACGGTATTCCATAAACTCTCCTATATCGATACCCCTATCGGTGAAGCCGGTATCAGAGTCGTACTGAAAGGTACCAACAACACTCAGATTTCTATAGAAGGTGTCAATCAGACTCCCAATAAATTAGCCCTTGCCGATGTCCTTGACTTCATCAGCATGAACACGCAAAAGCATAATAAGACATCGATGAAGGCCATTATGGACCGGTTCAAAAAAGCTCCTTACGGCTTTATCGAAGACGATGTACAGTGGATCGTGGCGAAGCTTTTTAAAGATGGAGACATCACATTATTTGTAAATAGCGAAGTCGTATCTCTTCTTACAAAATCCGAGGAGGAAATCTACCGCTATTTAAGCCGAAAGGAATTCCTTGAAAAACTTCTTATGGAGAAGCGGGAAAAGGCAACGGATAAGCAGAAGAAATCTGTCAAAAGTGTGATGAAGGAGTTGTTTAATGTAACACCTTCAAGCGATGAAGACGATGCGGTACTTAAGAGCTTTCAGCAGTATGCAGAATATCTCAAAACAGATTTGGAGAAGCTTGAGATTCACTACAAAAACGAGCCAAGCTATCCCGGTGGAGTCGTGGTGAAAGAAGGGAAATCCCTTATACTAAACCTGCTGGGGATTCAATATGCCGCTGAATTTTTTAAAGCAGTAGATGAAAAGCAGGATGCTCTCTTAGAGTTTGCCGAAGATTACGAACCTGTGAAGGCTTTCTTTAGCGGAGATCAAATCGACATTTGGAACAGAAGCCTAAAGTTAATGAAGATATATGATGACAGCAAGACTTTTATTGTAAATAGCCGGATAGAAACAGTTGTGAGAGAAGTGAAAGATATCATCGCGAAAGCATCTCCCTACAGCGATATCAAGAAGCTTCCGGACCTTTTGGATAACTACTCGCTTCTTTACACTACCATGCTAACAGAAATGGAAGTGCCTGTTCAAGCGGTGATAAAGGAAGCCCGCCAGCGGGTCAATGATGATTTGGAGAATAAGGAATGCAAAAACTTGTTTTCAAAGCAAGTCGCCGACCGCTTTGATGAGCTTGAGGAGAAGGCATCATCCTGTAATAACGTGGCTACCTTGCAAAATATAAAGGTTGAAGCCGATGCTCTTAAAGTCCGTTTCTTAAATGAAATCAGCAAAGAGGAAGCACGGTTAATTGCAGATAAAAAACCGGTGGAACCCGTAGCTGATGAAGATGACGGAGGGAATGACCCGCCAAAGCCAAAGATCCATAAGACGGTAAGCATTAAAACCATAAATACCGAGGCCACATGGCGCATCGAGACAGAGGCGGATGTTGACCAGTATGTGGAGACCTTAAAAGACAGATTAAAGCAGCAGATAAAAGACGATGTTATTCTCAATGTAGAGTTTTAGCGGAGGAAGTCCATGGACAAAGTAGCTATTAAAAACTTCGCCATCTGGGCCAGGAGAAAGCTGATAAGCGAAATTGCATATAAGGTAGGCCTTATGGGCATAACGGAAAAAGGGATCAAGGGACCTTTGCCCATGTCTACTGCCAATATACAGTTTTTTGACATCGGAACAGGAAAGCCGAAAGAAATATCAAACCATGAAATAAAACAGCGCAAGGCCCTCGTTGACAGAATCAGAGAAAAGGAAAGCACCTCGGATTACAAGACGGCCTTTCAATATGTGATTGAAGAGGTGGCCTACACATGGTTTAACCGATTGATCGCCATTCGGTTTATGGAAGTCAATGAATATCTGCCATCTCGGGTGAGGGTACTATCAAGCGAAACAGCAGGGAAAGCAGAGCCGGACATGGTAACCACACCCTTTGAAACGGACATGGACTTTACCCCTTATGAAAAAGACAGGATCATGCAGCTTAAAGATGAAAACAAGCTGGATGAACTTTTTCGCATGCTCTTTATCAAGCAATGCAACAAGCTGAATGAAATCCTTCCGGAACTCTTTGAAAAGACTGCGGATTACACAGAGCTGCTACTTACGATTTCCTTCACCGACGGCGATGGCATCGTGAGCCATTTAGTAAA
>JAKJCD010000043.1:0-11270 GCA_022706625.1 Bacillota bacterium
GAATATGTGGAATCCATTAAAGGGGATGTAAAATGGCTGGGATTCCAATGGGATGAATTATATTTTGCTTCTGATTATTTTGATAAAATGGTGGATTGTGCCATAGCTCTGATCAAAAAGGGCAGCGCTTATGTTTGCGATCTTTCTGCCGAAGAAATCAGAATGAGTCGGGGAACATTGACAGAGCCCGGCAGGGAGAGCCCATATCGCAACCGTTCCGTTGAAGAAAACCTTAGACTTTTTCAGGAGATGAAGGAGGGCAAATACAAGGATGGTGAAAAGGTCCTCAGGGCTAAAATAGACATGGCTTCGCCTAATATAAATATGCGGGATCCGGTCATTTACCGTATTGCCCACGCCTCACATCACAATACGGGCGACAAATGGTGCATATACCCCATGTACGACTATGCCCACCCCCTTGAGGATGCGATAGAGCAAATCACCCATTCTCTCTGCACCTTAGAGTTTGAGGATCACAGGCCGCTCTATGACTGGGTGCTGCGGGAACTGGATTGGGAGATGCCTCCTCAGCAGATCGAATTTGCCAGGCTTAATCTGACTAACACCGTTATGAGCAAACGCTATCTGAAAGCTCTGGTCGACAGCGGGGACGTTGAGGGCTGGGACGACCCCAGGATGCCGACTATCGCAGGGCTTCGCCGCAGAGGATATACACCTTCGGCTATCCGCGACTTCTGCGACCGTATCGGTGTGTCTAAAGCAAACAGCACCGTCGATATTTCTTTGCTTGAGCATTGCATCAGGGAAGATTTAAAGACCGGGGTCGAAAGCCGCATGGTGGTAATGGATCCTCTAAAGGTGGTCATTACCAACTATCCTGAAGATATAACTGAAGAAGTGGATATTGAGAATAATAAAGAAATTGAAGAGATGGGCAGCCGCAAGGTGCCGTTTTCCCGCGAACTCTATGTGGAGAGAGACGATTTTATGGAGGTGCCGGAAAAGAAATACTTTAGGCTTTTTCCGGGCAACGAAGTCCGGTTTAAAGGAGCCTATTTCCTAACCTGCAATGAAGTTATAAAGGACGGGAGCGGAAGGATCTCGGAGCTTCATTGCACCTACGATCCCGAAACAAAGAGCGGAAGCGGCTTTGAAGGCCGTAAGGTAAAAGGGACCATCCACTGGGTAGAGGCAAAAACCGCAGTGCCTATTAAAGTCAGAGTTTATGACTATCTTATGATAGAGGGTGAAAAAGGGGAGAATGTGATGAATCCCGACTCTCTCAGGATCATGGATGCCATGGCTGAACCTGCTTTGGCAGATGCAAGCGCAGGAGAGCGGTTTCAATTTTTCCGGCTGGGATATTATATTGCGGATCAAATTCTCTACAGTGAAAACCATCGGGTTTTCAATCAAATCGTAGATTTGAAAAGCTCCTGGAAAAAATAAAAACTTGGGGAGGCATTTCCATATGACTTCCCTTCGGATTGGGAGATAAAGATGGCCTATCGAGTTGAACGGGATACCATGGGAGAGATCCCTGTGGAAGCGGGTAAGCTATGGGGGGCACAGACACAGCGGAGCCTTGAGAATTTTAGGATCGGCACCGAAAAAATGCCCCCGGAGCTGATATGGGCTTTTGCGGTGCTAAAAAAAGCCGCCGCCCTTTCCAATCACGAGCTGGGAGTTTTGGATGCCGATCGGGCTTCAGCTATTGCACAGGCATGCGATGAGATCATAGACGGCAGATGGAACGATCAATTTCCGCTTGGCGTTTGGCAAACGGGCAGCGGTACCCATACCAACATGAATCTGAATGAAGTCATTGCAAACCTGGCATGCGATATAACAGGTGAAAATAATATTCACCCCAACGATCACGTCAATATGGGGCAGAGCTCCAACGATACTTTCCCCACAGCCATGCGGATCGCAGCGGTGACGGAAACCGAAAAACACCTTCTTCCGGCTGTATTGAAATTGGCAGGAACATTTGCGCATTTATCAGAAGAGTATAGGGATGTCATCAAAATCGGGCGCACCCATTTACAGGATGCGGTGCCTGTCTCTTTCGGTCAGGAAATCAGCGGATGGCTTGGAATGCTGACTCATTCAGAGCTTATGATCCGTACGAACCTGGAGTATATTCGAGAACTGGCTGTCGGCGGGACGGCTGTGGGGACAGGGCTTAATACCCACCCGAAATTTGGGGAAAAAGCTGCGATTCATATCAGCCGATTGACAAACACATCCTTTATTGCGGCACCCAATAAATTTCATGCTCTTACAAGCCTGGACGGAATGGTTGCGTTTCACGGCGCATTGAAAGCTCTCGCCGCCGATCTGTTCAAAATCGCCGGTGATGTGGGTTGGCTGGCCAGCGGTCCCCGATGCGGCATCGGGGAGATAAGGATCCCTGAGAATGAGCCGGGAAGCTCCATAATGCCGGGAAAGGTCAACCCTACTCAGTGTGAGGCTCTTGCCATGGTATGCTGCCAGGTCATGGCTAATGACGCAGCGGTGGGTTTTGCAGCATCTCAAGGAAATTTTCAGCTCAATGTATTTTTGCCGGTGACAGTTTACAATGTGCTTCAATCTATTCGTTTGCTTAGCGACGGGATTGTATCGTTCAATAAAAACTGTGCAGTAGGCATACGACCGGACCCGGGCAAAATCATGCAGAATCTGGAACGTTCACTTATGCTTGTAACGGCACTCAATCCTCATATCGGCTACGATAAAGCGGCTTTGATCGCAAAAAAAGCCCATGCAGAGGGCGCTACGTTAAAAGAAGCCGCAGCGGAGCTTGGAATATTAACAGAGGCGGAATTCGACAAACTCGTAAATCCGGCGGATATGGTCGGGCAAGGAGAGCAAGATATTGTACAGTATTAGTTTTGAAGGAGGAGAAGATGGGAGAAACTGCTAAGAAGACCCCGGAGGAAGAAATACAGGAAAGCAAAGCCTATATAGACGGCTATATCAAGCGAGCAAGGGCCGCTCAGGCTGTTGTCGAAAACTATACACAAAGCCAGGTGGATCGCCTTGTCATGACCATTGGCAAGACTGTTTACGACAATGCCGAGTATTTGGCTGAGATTGCGGTGGAAGAGACACAGATGGGAGTTATAGCCGATAAAGCTGCCAAAAACAAAGGTAAGGCCTCCATCATCTGGAACAGCCTAAAAGGAAAGAAGAGCGTCGGCATCATTGAAAGGGATGAAAAAACAGGAATAGTAAAGGTCGCCAAGCCCATGGGGGTAGTCGCTGCAATCACTCCCTTAACTAACCCCACGGTCACCCCAATGAGCAACGCCATGTTTGCCGTAAAAGGCAGGAATGCCATAATAATAACTCCTCATCATAAAGCCATCAAAGCAAGCACGGAAGCGGTGGATATGATCAACAGAGAACTGGCAAAGCTGGGAGCGCCGAAGGATCTGATCCAGATCCTCGATCAGCAGTCCAGAACCAATACAAGGACTCTTATCTCAAGCGCCGATGTTGTCATTGCAACGGGGGGTGCGGGTATGGTCAATGCCGCTTACAGCAGCGGAAGACCTGCATTAGGCGTCGGTGCCGGCAATGTGCAGTGCATAATTGACAGAGATGCAGATTTTGGAGAAGCAGTATCTAAGCTTATTGCGGGACGGATCTTCGATAACGGCATCATCTGTTCCGGTGAGCAGAGTGCCATAGTTCCGGCTGACAAATATGATGAGATCAGAGAGCAATTTATAAAGAACGGAGCTTATATAGTCACTGAGACAGCAGAAAAGGAGGCTTTTCGAAAGGCGATATTTACAGAAGAGGCAATGAACCGTCATGCGGTGGGGCAATCTGTAAAAATGATCGCTGACCTGGCGGGGGTTACGGTGCCTGAGGGCTGCAAGGTGATAGCAATAGAAGCCGACGGTTTTGGAGAAGATGAGCTTCTTGCAAAAGAGAAAATGTGCCCCGTGCTGGCTGTTTTTCGCTACAGCAGCTTTGAAGAAGCGGTGGAGATCGCAAGAGCGAACCTGGAAGTGGAGGGAAAGGGGCACAGCGTTTCGATCCACTCCAATAACAGCGGAAACATCGAATATGCAGCGGAACGTTTAAATGTCAGCCGTTTCGTCATCAATCAGATTTCTGCCACCTCTGCTGGCGGCAGCTATTATAACGGCTTGGCTCCCACTAATACTTTAGGATGCGGCTCCTGGGGACATAACAGTATTTCTGAAAATCTTGATTATAAGCATCTTATCAATATATCGAGGATAGCTTATTTCATGCCGCAAAACCCGGTGCCTGAAGCAGGTGAGTTGTGGACTGCAGAGGATTGAATCACACGGCAGAGTGAGGTTTCATAAGTATGAAGAAGGAAAGGCAGGTCCATGTATCTGCCTTCTTTTATTGCCCGTTCAACAGCTTCGGAGCAAGAATGGAGATCCAGCATACCTAAGGTAGCCGCAAGCCCTTTTAACGAGTGCGCCAGGATTTTAGCATCTTCATATCTTTCCTGCAGGACAAGATGCAACAGCAAAGCACTGCTGTCACGGTAATTGGACCGAAAGCGTTCTACGGACCTGTCATACAGCTCTTCCAGTCCTCCGAACCTTAAGATTGCTTCAGTTTTACCCGAAAAAGGGTCACAGGTTTGCTGCAACATAAACCCTCCTGAAATAGGTTTGCCCGATTTTCGAAATGTGTTATACAAAGAAGACAGGGAACGCCTCTATCTTACATTTTTGTATGAGAGTTGTAAAGTATGCAGACGATTAAATATCATACTTTTTCCTGCATTTTTCCACTCGTATCGACATATTAGCTCATTACCGCACCAAAGACCGCTCTGTTTAAACATATGCTGTTTCCTTCAGGGGTTTTTTGTTATAATAACCCTATGAAAAACATTTTGCTGACGATAGAATATGATGGCACTGATTTTTCCGGATGGCAGCGGCAGCCGGGCCGCCGTACTGTGCAGGGTGAGCTGGAACGGGCGCTTTCAGTAATATGCAGGCAGGAGATAGTTTTGCAGGGAGCAAGCCGCACCGATGCAGGTGTCCACGCTTTCGGACAAAGAGCGAGTTTTTCGGGTGAGTTCGGGATCCCGACAGAAAAGATCCCCGTTGCGGCAAATCATCTTCTGGCGGGAGAAGGTCCCTGCTCCGTTGGGGACGTAAGGATAACAAAAGCAGAGGAAGTAGATTTAAAATTTCACCCCCGCTTTGATGCAAAGGGGAAGAAATACATATATAGAATACTAAACTCTCAGAGACCGGATATTATGCAGCGAAATTACCGCTATCAGATCGAGAGGCCCCTTGATCTTGATGCCATGCGAATGGCCGCCTCATACCTGCCGGGAGAGCAGGATTTTCGCAGTTTTATGGCTGCCGGCGGCCATGAACCCGAATCCACGGTCAGGACTGTTTACAGTGTTTCATGGCGGCAGGAACTCATTGCAAGCCAAAAAGATGATGCCGACATCAGCTTTGAGATAATTGGCAGCGGTTTTCTTTACAATATGGTCAGGATCATTGCAGGCACCCTGGCAGATGTCGGTCTTGGGAAAATAGGCGCAGATCAAATGAAAACCATCATCGAGAAAAGAGACAGGCAGTATGCGGGCCATACAGCGCCGCCTCAGGGGCTTTATTTATCGCAAGTGTATTTTAACAAGGAGGAGTTATATGAAAATCAAAGAGATGTTTGAAACTAAAAGCACGGTCATGTCCCTTGAGATATTTCCCCCTAAGCTCACCTCGCCGGTGGAGACCATATACGCGACACTGGATGCGCTTTCAGATATCAAACCGGACTTTATCAGCGTTACATACGGCGCCGGTGGCAAAGCAAAGGACAGAACTGTTGAGATCGCATCAAAGATAAAGAACGAATACCGTATCGAAAGCCTGGCTCACCTGACCTGCATTTCCGCCACAAAAGAAGACATTAAAAAAGCTTTTGCCGATATGCGGGCTAACAATATCGAAAACGTGCTGACTCTTCGCGGCGATATCCCCGAAGATCCGAATTTTGAGTTTCCCAATCCTCTTCAATATGAATATGCCTTCGATCTTGTACGGGAGGCAAAGGCGGAAAAAAGCTTCTGCATAGGAGCTGCGTGTTATCCCGAGAAGCATATAGAATGCGAAAGCAAGGTTCAGGATATCAAATACCTGAAGCAAAAGGTGGATCAGGGCGCAGACTTCCTGATCACACAACTGTTTTTTGATAACGAGGTTTTTTATCGCTTCATGGAAGAAATCGACCTGGCGGGTGTAAATGTCCCCGTCTCTGCCGGTATAATGCCGGTACTGAATAAAAATCAGATCCTGAGGATCACAGCCCTGTCAGGCTGCACTATACCTCCAAAGTTTCAACGCATACTCGATCGTTACGAAAACAACCCCGAGGCATTAAAGGAGGCCGGAGAAGCCTATGCCATTGAGCAGATAATAGATCTTATGGCCTGGGGCGTCCGGGGCATCCATCTTTATACGATGAACAAGCCGGAAACCGCCGGACGCATTATGAGCAATATAGAACATATCCGCAGGCTGCAGGGTTAAAGGAAGAGCCGCATAATTCGCCGCAGAAATGCCTGAGCTTGTGAAAAAAAGGTCTTTGTGATAGAATTATTCATTCGGAGGGACGTATGAAAATTCGTGAGCTGTTGAACAACAGAATAATTGTTTTTGATGGGGCTCTGGGCACTATGCTGCAAAAGCATGGGTTGCCTGCCGGAGTAATTCCGGAGGTTTTTAATTTTACTCACCCTGAGATTCTGAAAAACATTTACTGCCAATACCTGTCTTCGGGCAGCGATGTTATAAGCACGAATACTTTTGGCGCCAATCGGCTTAAAACCGAAGGCAGCGGATTCACCGTACCACAGATAGTAAAAAGAGCGGTAGAGCTTGCCAGAGAAGCGGTGGATGAATATGAAGGGCAGTGTAAAACGCCGGGAGGCTGCAGAAGAAAATTTGCCGCCCTATCCTTAGGGCCCGTCGGTAAACTCATGGAGCCTGCCGGAGAATTGACTTTTGAAGAAGCCTGCCTTTTGTATCGGGAGCAGATCGAAGCCGGCATTGAAGCAGGCGCCGATCTGATAATTCTCGAAACCCAAAGCGACCTGTATGAAATGAAGGCCGCAGTTGTCACAGCGAGGGAGCTGACAGATCTGCCTTTATTCTGCACTGTCACTTTTCAGGAGAACGGCAGGATGCTAATGGGTGCGGATCCCCTGACGGTGGTGGCCATGCTGCAGGATCTTGGAATAGATGCCCTGGGAGTAAACTGTTCCCTGGGCCCCCGGCAGATGATACCGATAGTTCGCGAGCTTCTAAAATATTCCGGGCTGCCGGTCATAGTCCAGCCCAATGCGGGGCTGCCGGAAATAGTAAACGGCGCTACATGCTTCAACGTAAGCGCCGAAGACTATGCAGACTCAATGGAACAGATGATCCGGGAAGGGGTGTCCATTGTAGGGGGCTGCTGCGGTACTACCCCTGAGTATATAGAAGAGCTGGCAAATCGCATAAAGGTGATAAGCGATGCATCAGTTAATTCAAAGGCTTCGAGCCCAAGGAAAGCCTATACCTTTGTAAGCTCCGCCACTAAAACAGTCATTATAGACGATCGTATAAGAGTTATCGGAGAGAGGATCAATCCCACCGGTAAAAAACTGCTGAAAGAAGCGCTGATGTCCGAGGATTACAGCTATATCGAAGATGAGGCCATACGCCAGGTGAAGGCCGGCGCGGAGATACTCGACATCAATGTGGGTTTGCCGGGCATCGATGAAGAAAAAGCCATGCTGGAGACAGTGCGCCGGGTATCGGCTCTGACCGATGCTCCCCTTCAGATCGACAGTGCAGATCCCCGTGTGATCGAATCGGCGGTCCGCCGCTGCAACGGGCGGCCTCTTATCAATTCCGTAAACGGCAAACAGGAGGTCATGGATGCGATTTTTCCTATCGTGGAAAAGTACGGTACCTGCGTAACAGCTCTGACACTGGATGAAAAAGGTCTTCCAAAGGACGCCGAAGAACGTATCGCAATTGCGGGACGCATCATCAAAGAAGCCGAAAAATACGGTATCGGCAGGGAACGAATATTGGTAGATTGCCTGACCTTGACCGTTTCGGCTCAGCAGAATGCCGGCAGAGATACCTTAGAAGCGATCCGCAGGGTTAAAGACAGATTTGGCGTAAAAACCACCTTGGGTGCCAGCAACGTTTCCTTCGGTCTTCCCGCAAGGAAGCTTTTAAACACCACCTTCCTTGCTATGGCATTGGAAGCAGGCCTTGATGCCCCGATCACCGATCCGCTGGCGGCCGAATATATGGATACCGTTCGCGCATTTGAAACTCTTGCGGGTAAAGATACGGATTCCCGTGATTATATCTCCCGCTACGGAGGGCAGGCTGAAAAAACAATCAATACCGCAAAGTCCGACAAAAGCGAAACAGAAAGCAGCCTGACGGATATCATCCGCAACGGTTATGCGGATCGCGCCGCCGAAGCCACAAGAAAGCTTCTGGCGCACTATGCCCCGCTGGAAATAGTGGAGACTCTTATTATTCCGGCTCTGGAGACCGTCGGGAGAGAGTATGAAACCGGAGAGAAATTCCTTCCCCAGCTCATACAATCCGCCGATGCCGTAAAGCCGGCTTTCGAGGTGCTGAAGCAGCAAATGGCTTCCAAGGGACAGACGATAAGCTACGGTAAGATCATTTTGGCTACGGTTAAGGGCGATATCCACGATATAGGCAAAAATATCGCGAAGGTGCTTTTGGAAAACTACGGCTATGAAGTCCTGGATCTTGGCAAGGACACGGACATACAGCTCATAGTGGATACTGCTAAGCGCGAGAAAATAAAACTGGTTGGCCTGTCTGCCCTTATGACGACCACTGTGGTAAATATGGAAGCCACGATCCGGGCCTTGAGGGAGGCGGGCTTAAGCTGCAAGATAGCTGTCGGCGGCGCCGTGCTCAATGAAGGATATGCTGCTTCTATCGGTGCGGATTTTTATTGCAGGGATGCCATGGACGGGGTAAGGGCAGCCAATGAGATTTTTAGGAGTAAAGCCTAATGTTAATAGACGATATTTGTATCGGATGCCGGTTACTGCCGGAATAAATCGCAATTTTGGATTTTTGAGGAGGAATTGGGATGAACCGACCCGATTGGGACGAATACTTTATGCAGATGGCAGAAATAGCCGAAAAGAGGTCAACCTGTACAAGACGCTCCGTAGGAGCCGTTATCGTTAAAGACAACCGGATCATGGCTACCGGATACAACGGGGTTCCTACAGGGATAATACACTGCGACGAAAGAGGCTGCCTCAGGGAGCAGCTCAAAGTTCCTTCCGGTCAGCGCCACGAACTGTGCCGGGGGCTCCACGCAGAGCAAAATGCCATTATCCAGGCAGCGCATCTCGGTCAGAGCATAGCGGGAGGCACCATCTATTGCACTAACCAGCCATGTGTGATCTGTGCAAAGATGATTATCAATGCCGGCATCAAACGGATTGTAATAAAAGAAGGCTATCCAGATGATTTAGCGGTGGAAATGCTGAAAGAGGCAGGCCTGAAAATAGAGGTACTGGAAAGAGAGAGCAAATGATATCTTCTATTCTGATGGTTTTTTTTGTTGCAGGGTTTATTGCTTTTGCGCTGACTCCTCTTGCAATTAAAGTCGCACCTAAAATAGGGGCGGTAGACGTGCCTATGGACAACAGGAGGATGCATACCAAAACCATGCCGCGGTTGGGCGGCGCAGCCATTTATATAGGGAGCATGGCGGCGATCGGACTTTTTCTCTTTGATACCATCGATGAAAGGATGGCGGGTATCGTCATCGGCGCAACACTGATCCTCATAATGGGGATAGTTGACGACATCAGAGGTTTGTCGGCAAGGACAAAGCTTGCGGGGCAGATTGTCTGCGCATGTATTTTGTTCGCCAATTCCGTAAGGATATCCTTTATCAGTAATCCTTGCGGCGAAGGCCTTATCGAGTTCCCATGGATCATTAGCCTTATCGTAACGGTCTTATGGATTGTGGGCATTACTAATACCATAAACCTTATCGACGGACTCGACGGGCTGGCGGCGGGAGTTTCATTTATAGCTACGGCGGTTATCGCATATATCGCTTATATACACGTCAGATATGAGATTTGTATGGCCTTCATGGCCATAGCCGGGAGTTGTATTGGGTTTCTGCCCTGGAACTTTCATCCCGCAAAGATTTTCATGGGAGACGGAGGAGCATTGTATCTGGGCTTCATGATAGCCGCCATTTCCGTTATGAGCCCTATGAAGAGTGCAACGGTCATCGCTACGATCCTGCCGATCTTAGTGCTTGCGCTGCCGATACTTGATACCGCACTAGCCATACTGCGGCGGGTTAAAAACGGCAGGCCTATTATGGAGGCCGATAAAGGCCATCTCCATCATCGGATCATGAATGTTGGAATGGGACAGAAGCGAACTGTTTTGACTCTCTATTGCATCAGCGGGATCATGGGAGTAGCAGCTATCCTCGTAAGCCGGGATCTCTTTATCGACGCCCTGCTTCTTATAGCTATTGCCGTTACTCTGATCTATGTGTTCATGAAGGATCGGGGTTTTGGCAAGCCCTTCAAAGAGAGGAATATTGAATGAAGATACTTACAGTA
This sequence comes from Bacillota bacterium, assembly GCA_022706625.1. Lineage (GTDB taxonomy): Bacteria > Bacillota > Clostridia > Peptostreptococcales > Anaerovoracaceae > UBA1426. The sequence continues at coordinate 10,646 of JAKJCD010000043.1, forward strand.
TTCGGGACCAGGCCCGAAGCAATAAAGATGGCTCCTCTGGTCCGTCAGCTGGAAAAAGAGCCGGGGCTTGAATCGGTGGTTTGTGTTACGGCACAGCACAGGGAAATGCTCGACCAGGTTCTTGACCTATTTGAACTGGTGCCGGATTTCGATCTCAATGTAATGAAGCCGGACCAAAGCGTGAGCCAGATCAGCACCAATGTGCTTTTGGGTATGGAGAAGGTGCTGCAGGAAGTAAGGCCGGATCTGGTTTTGGTTCACGGGGACACCACCACGACTTTTGCATCTGCGCTTGCGGCTTTTTATCAAAAGGTTCCCGTGGGTCACGTGGAAGCGGGGCTTAGGACCTACGACAAATATTCGCCTTATCCGGAGGAAATGAACCGGGTGCTCACAGGCCATATTGCAGAGTATCATTTTGCACCGACGGAGAGAAACCGCCAAAACCTGCTGGCTGAACGCATATCGGATGTAAATATATTTGTCACGGGAAATACTGTAATAGATGCTTTGCTCACAGTGGCGGAAAAGCCCTATGCGTTTGAAGACGAAGAGCTTGCGTCTATAGATTTTTACAATAAGAGGATCATCACCGTCACTTGCCACCGGCGGGAAAATCTGGGCG
>JAKJCD010000043.1:11280-11566 GCA_022706625.1 Bacillota bacterium
ACATTGCCCGGGAATTCGATGATGTGGAGATCGTCTATCCGGTTCATTTGAACCCCAGAGTCCGTGCCGCGGCTGAAGAGATGCTGGGAGGCACGAGGGGAGTCCGTCTGATAAACCCCCTTCAATATCAGCCTTTCGTAAATTTGATGGCAAGATCTTATTTTATTATAACGGATTCAGGCGGGATGCAGGAGGAGGCTCCGGCCTTGGGTAAGCCCGTTCTGGTGGTAAGACGGGAAACGGAGAGGCCGCAAGCAATTGAAGCAGGTACCGTTAAGCTTGCGGG
>JAKJCD010000044.1:0-11193 GCA_022706625.1 Bacillota bacterium
AGTCTTTCTTGTTGGAGACAACCAGGAGGCCATTGAAGGCCCCATCAGAAAAGAACAGATTAAGGGGCTTCTGGTGGCCTTTATTCGCAAGGGCAGGAAAATATCCGTAAAAAATCCGTTCTATCGCCTGTATCGCATAGCCTGGCTTATACCCCCAACCTTGCGCTTTCGAATTTGTAAGCTGGGGGGAAGACTTCTGCGCCTGTTTCATATCGGGAAGAATGACATGGATGGAGAGAAATGATGGCAAATAAACTGAACTATCTCATCAGACATGCTGCAGGCATGTATTGGATTATTAAAGCCGATCAGCGGAAGGAATATATCAGACCCGTTGCAACCAATGAATGCGGAGCTATTCTATGGGAAAGGATTGAAAAGGGATCAAGTGTAAAGGAGCTATCGGTACTCCTTCAAAGAAAGTATGGCATTGGTCCGGAAGAAGCATTGGCGGATGTGAACGAATTCCTTGATCAGTTAATAGAGAATGGAATGGAAGCATACCTGAAAGAGAAAGGAATATTGAAATGAAAAGCGGTTTGCTGATAGAGGAATTGTATTTGTTGTCATTCTTAAAGCAGGCCCTTACCGGCTCACCGAAGGGAGAACCCTTAGATGATAACGGGTTAACGGAAAAACAATGGAGCTTGATGATAAACCTGGCCGAGAAGCATGGAGTACTGTCTTTATTATATGATGTGCTTTCAGAAACGGAAGGTCTTCCCACTGATCTGTTTGATAAGGTGAAAAAAGTAAGCCGCAGTATAGTGCTGCAAAACTATCGTTTGCTCTATATCTCGAATGATATTGTTCATTTGCTGGAGAAAGAGGGCATTCCGGTTATTTTACTGAAGGGAGTGGGAACGGCATCCTTGTATCCGGTTCCCGAGCTTCGTAAATCAGGAGATGTGGACATACTGCTTGGAAACATGAAAGATAAGGATAAAGCATTTGAGATATTAAAGGCTAATGCTTATAAGATGAAGGATAAGCAGCACTCCAACCATCATGTTGAATTCGCTTCCAGGGAGGGCGTTGTAATTGAAGTACACACCATGCTGGCAGAGCCCTTTGACAATCAACAGGTTAATGACTATTTGGAAACGCTTGTCATCGATTATCAAAGGAGTAAGCAATATAAAGAAATTATAGGCAGCACGCTTCCGATTCCGGGAGAAGCGTTTCATGCGTTCTACCTGCTGGTCCATATGCTTCAGCATTTTCTCAGGGCAGGCTTTGGATTAAAGCTCCTTTGCGACTGGGTCGTATTATGGAATCGGGAGATGGACGAAGAAGAGCGTCAAATCTATAGTAAGCTGGTGAAGGAGTGTGGACTGACCGGGTTTTCTGACAGAGTTTCGGCAGTCTGTGCCACCTATCTGGGCCTTGATAAAACAAAAATCGATTTTTATCAGCCTGATTCCCTATCATCGGAAGTGACTGAGGATTTTATTAAAGAAATAATAGAGGCAGAAGAGTTCGGGAGGTCAGCCAAGGATAGAATGGTATTAGTCACAGACACCTCAATCCTGGGTTATGTCAGAGAATTTCATCACCAAATGCATCTTAATTATCCGAAAGCAGGAAGATGCTTTTTCCTCTGGCCTGTCCTATGGCTGTTGACTCTGATGATTTTTCTCAACAATAACCGCAAAATCAGGAAGGTATCTGCAAGAGCTATTTTTTTAAAGGCAAAGAAAAGAAGCAGAAACGTAAAAGCGATGAAGCTGTTTGAGATAGAAAAGTAACTAGCGGGTATCATCATTGTAGCGAGATGAAAAGGAGATTCTTCATGGAAAATACCTGAATTTCAGAGGGAGCCTACACTGGAAGCTATTGCTATGGGGGCTGTCTGCCGGACTGTCCCTGAAGCTTTATTACCTTACCTCGCTTACGATAAAGCTCTTGATTGATTCAAAAATTGACGAATCACTATCCAGTGTCGGAAAACATTCTCAGTCATCAAATTTAGATAAATGAGGGTCGGCTAACTGCTTCATTAAGCTTTTGTTTTCATTGGTCAAAGCTTCAATCTTTATGAGGTATTCTTCATTTTGCAGTTCAAGCAAATCAATTTTTTGATTCAGAACGATTAACTTCTTTTTACATTGCTCAAGTTCTTCTTCCAATAAAATGCTCTTCGCACTTTTTTCGATCGCATTATTTTTAACTTGAGTTTTGAGCGTGATTATAGCAGCATTTAATGCTTCGTTCTCTTCCCGGAGAGCATCCAGGACCGCATTCACTTCTGAAACCTTATAGCCCAATAAACTTCGTTTCATTTATAAACTTCCTCTGTATAGCATTAAATCAAACCCGATGCAGATGAGAACCCATTTAAATCGACTGCTGGAGGATGAATTTAACCAATCAAAATGAACAACATTTCCTTTATCATATCTTATACTATTTTGGATGTCAACGCGCTATCGCATGCCGCACAAAGGTTTGGTTCCCGGTTTATTCCTGATTCAGCTCAGGTGAGGATGAGAAATTACTATATGACCATCATCAATGAAAATCATTGGTAATAAGGCAATAATGCTAATTTGACTATGCTCAGAACCAGAAAGTTTGACAAAAACCCCCTCTTTTCAATGGAATTTTTTTATGCTAAACTATTATTGTGGGGGATTCTTGAAATAAGGTCAATATATTCTTTCGGCTAATTTCGTTTTCCCATTTCCAGGGGATGTGAATGTGCTGAAGTGCCGAAATGCATTAATTTTTCAGGTTTCGGAGCACTTTTTTCTGTTGCGCCTGGGTTGCAGGGAAAAAAGCGCAGCAGAGAAATGTTACCAAGGGGAAAATAAATCTTTATGCCAAATATTTTAATCATAGGAGATTATAATCCTTTAACAAATCATTTAATTGAAAAGCTTCACACTGAAAAGTGGCATATTTATACACTGATAAGCAACAAGAAGCTTCTGAAGCCGCTTCACGTGTTTGAACAATATGTTTTTGACTATCAAAGTGACAGCATCAAGGAAATCGTTGCGAGCTGTCGACCGGATGTAGTTCTTTTTTCCGGTGCGTATGATTCCTGTTACCATTGGAACAGTGAAAACAATGACACTGCTTTAAGCTATACAGCAGATCTCAGCAATATCCTCATCGCTGTCTCACTTCAAGGTGTCCGGCATTTTGTTTATATTTCTTCAGAGATAGTTTTCGAAGATGAATATATTGTTGATATTAAAGAAAATATGCCCGTTTCTCCCAACAGCTATAAGGGTATGGCTATTGCTCAGGGCGAAGATCTTGCGCTTCACTATGGACAATCCGCACAGATGGAGGTTACGGTTGTAAGGTTATCCCAAATGTATGGAATTCCGAAAGACAGGAGCGGATGCTGCGACATTTTCTCCAGAATGTGTGTTGAAGCGATCGTGAACGTACGCTTACGCATCAATGCCAAAAGGGTATTTTCCGGCCTGTGTGTAAAAGATGCGGTGGAAGCACTTTTTTTATTGATACAGGCACCGGAGAGAAAACATCATTTGTATCATATTTCTTCCATGGAAGAGGTCACAGAAGATAAGGTCGCACAGGTGATTAAAACCCATTGTATACAGGATGTTGAGGTTGTCGATCAAACCGTGGGATTAAAACAAAGATTCATATTGTCCAATGAGAGATTTCGCAGCGAATTTCCGCTGAGCTTGAATTGTAAATGGGAGGAAATGATCCCCTCAATAATCACTTACATTAATCACCACAAAAAGCGTTTTCTGCAAGATGGCGAATCCATAGAAACAAACGGAGATAAGTCTTCGTTTATCCGCCTGCTGCATAAAGCTCTGCCTTTTGTGGAAGGTATTGTAATGTTTATACTGGTTTTTCTGTTCAGTCATGGCACCATTGAAAGCCGGTTTTTTGCCAGCATTCATTTTTATTTGTTATATGTATTGCTCTTTGCCCTCATGTATGGCAGACAGATGGCAATATTTACTTCCCTGCTCAGCGCCATTGGCTTAACCTTAAGCCAGGTGCTTCATTCAACAAATGTTTCCTTCCTGATAGAGGCCGATACATACCTTCAGATTGTGCAAATCTTTCTTGTTGGATTATCCGTTGGCCATTTAAAGGACAAATTCAAGGAAACGAAGGATGAAATGGATGAAGAAGTTAATTTTCTGAAAGATCAGCTGAAAGATATTTCAGTGATAAACTCCAGCAACGCTAAAATAAAGGATTATTACTCAGATAAGCTCATCAGCAGCAGAGAAAGTATCGGCCGCATTTATGGCATAACCTCAAAGCTGCAAAAGTCAGAAAAGGGAGAAATTTTGTTTGCTGCTCTCGATACAATTAAAGAGATCATGGAGATAGAGGGGGTCTCTATTTACCTGATATCCAATAAAAAGTACTGTCGTTTGGTATCCTCGTCAGACAGTAAGGCTGCGTCTTTGGGTAAAACCCTTCTTATAGATGAATATGGGGTGATTTTTGAGATATTAAGGTCAGGACAGGTATACACAAACCGCACGCTGGATAGCTCTCTGCCCATGATGGCCAGTTCTCTTTTCAGCGACGAGGGTAACATGAGAATCGTCATTTTTCTCTGGAACCTTCCGTATGAAAAAATGACTTTGTATTATGCAAATCTGCTCACCGTTGTGGGGGCATTGGTGTATTCTGTTTTTGTCCGGGATGCCAACTACCTGGATGCTTTGGCCTACCGCCGGTACATTCCCGACACTTCGATTTTGCAGGATACAGCTTTTGAAGAGATGATGAGTATCTATAAACGTGCAGAAGAAAATGGCTATGCAGAGTCCTGTATTTTATTTATTGAAAGAGGAAACCTGTCGCTAAAGGAAGTTAACGACAAGATACACCCATTACTCCGGGAAACCGATTATATTGGTGAAAGGCCTGACGGCAATCTGGCAATTTTATTAACCAACACCAATAAAAACGAGTCCATCCATGTAAAGGAGCGTCTGGAGAGAGAGAATATTACGACCCAATTACTTTGAAAACAAAACAAGCTTAGTTCAAATGATTGAAACCAGCTTTAAGGAGTAACGATGAATACGGCAGGCCTTTATCCGGTTATTATTATATTAACAGTGAATAGCCTTTTGGCCATACTGATATTTGCTGCATCCTTCTTTCAAAAAGCGGAACAACGCAGCACTGCAGTATTGCTGTCATGGTTTATCTTTATCGTACCCTTAATTGGCGCTGTATATCTGCTGCTAAGCTTCATGATCAACTATTTCATCCGTAATCAGAATGTGGATATGAGTGATGTTAGCTTCAGCCAGGAGAGAGAAAAATTAATTTTACCCCCTGATATCAGTGCGGAAATGAATTACGTGCCCATCCATGATGCAATAGCAATATCCGATACAGCAAGCCTCAGAAGACTCTTATTAAATACGATGCTCAGCAACGTAAAGAATAAGATCTCCAGCATTGCTGCTGCCATGAACAGCCAGGATACCGAGACCTCTCATTATGTTGCCACAATGGTCATGGATGTTTTATCCGAACTGCGTTCTGCGGCTCAAGACATGATTGAAAAAATGCAGAAAATCCCTGAAGATGTAGAAATGAATCTGTTGACCTTTGACTATATCTATGAATTTCTCAGCCTGAAAATCCTATCCGGTGTCGAGCAGGAAGCTTATATATTCACCCTGGATGATGTGGCTGAAAACCTTTTTACCTACAATTTGTGGTATATGACTGCAACACATTACCTGCGGATGACCGATATGTTTATTTCCATCAGAAATTTCAGTATGGCAGAAAAATGGAGCTCAAGGGCCGGTCAGTATCGCCCGGATATGCTCGATACTTACAAGGCTAAATTGCATTTGTTTTTTGAACAGCATCATTACAGTGCATTTTATAAATGCCTGAATGAGCTGGTGAGCTCACAGATCACCGCTGATAATGAGGTGGCAGAACTAATGCAAATGTACATTGAGCAGAGATAAAGTGAATTTTATTGAGGATGAGAGTATAATATGTTATCCAGACAAATCTATTCGACAATTATCATGTTGTTTATAACTGTATTTGTAATGTTCATGTTCGTAGGGATCTTTTCGAATACGGACAAGGCTATGATCAAAGATATGAACACGGAAAAAATTCATATACGGCAAAAAGACACCCTCACAGCAGACTGCCTGAACATGGCTTTTGAAGATACGGTGAGAGTAGGTGACGAGGACGGAATTTTTCAAAATAAAACGGCTGTGGCGATAATAGCCTCCGATAGGGAAGAAGCAGCGACAAGACTGTTGATGGAATGGTGCGTTTACCATAAGTATTTATTCAGAATCTATACTGAAATACCTGACGAAAAAGATATTACAGACTGCCGCATTGTTCTTTTCGGAAATATTCAACTTACGGCAAAGGACAGCGATACTCTGTTGACTCTATCAGAGGGCGAAAAAACGATGTTATTTACGAAGCTGCCGGATTATCAGGAACTCAACTCCAGTAAAGCACTGGCTGATTTTTTTGGTATAGCAGAGCTGATTGAGCCGAAGGCTTCTGCAGATGGCTTCAGAATATTCCCCGGTTTTATGACAGGAGAGGGTAGAATATACCGGGAAGGCGACTTTTACGGAAGCAAAGATGATACCTCCGTTCACATACCCTATTACAAATTATCAGCGGGTTACGAGGTGTATGCGGTTGGGCTTTTTGATAACCAAACCGCGCTTGGGATAGAGAATAAGGATTTACCACCCCTTTTATGGAGAACCAAAACCAATCGTTCCTTCATATTTGCAGTGAACAGTGATATTTTTCAGGGAATGCCTATGCTCGGCGTACTGACGGGTTTTATGGTGCAGGAATCGGAGTGCTATCTGTACCCGATTGTCAATGCACAAACCATTTCGATTACCGGCTATCCGTACTTATCAAACGAAAACGAAGCCGCAATAACACAGATATACAGCAGAAATTCGGAAGCCCTGGCCAGAGATATATTGTGGCCGAACATGGTTCAGGTTTTGAGAAATTATGGCACTTCCTTTAATTTTTTTGCTGCTTCACAGCTGGATTACAGGGATGAGATCGGACCCCGTCAGGATTATCTTGACTTTTATCTGAGGGAAATCCATAAACTGCCCGGTGAAGTCGGCCTTTCGCTGAACCAGGTGTCTGCTGTGGATTTGAATGAGATTATCGATCAAAACGCACTTTTTTTTGGAGAACACCTTCCCAATTATCCATTTACGGCATTATATACGGGTGATTTCAGCAATAACGAAATCAGGGGGAAATTGGATAATAGGCTATTAGACCGGATTAGCCTGGTCATGTCGGATTATGAAGAGGGGGATCAAATCCTTGGCTTTTTAACGGAGGAGGTGTTGTCTGTGAAATTCAATCTGGATGGGTTTCAGCATGAAACCCTGGATGATCTGCGGATGCTCGCTGTTCAAAACTCATTGGGAATGAGCAATATGAAGGTGGACGTACAACAGGTAATCTTTCCACAGGATAGCACGGAGGAATGGCATAACCTGAGTTTGAGCTGGTCCAGGGGGAAAACCTATTACACGGAGTATTCCGGGTTTGACATGGTTTCCATGGCTGAGCTTGAAAAGCGTGTCAGACGTTTTCTTGCTCTGGATTTTACCTATGAATACCATCCGACGGGAATTGATATTCGTATTGGAAATTTTGATGAAGAGGCTTATTTCATCCTGAACTGTTATGACAAAAGCATTGATTTCGTGACCCATGGAGAAGCTTCAAGAATTTCAGCGAACACTTATTTGATAAAGGCTATTGATTCCAACGTCAAAATTGGGCTGAAAGAGGATAACCTGCTGCACAAACCGAAGAATAACACCATACTGCCGAGTAACCCTGAATTTAGTTTGCCAGAGGAGGAAGAGCCATGAAGGTATGCTTTATTGCAGAAGGCTGTTATCCTTATGTTGTCGGTGGTGTATCCAGTTGGATCCACAACATGATCCGGCTGTTCCCCAATATTGAATTCCTTCTGGTTACAGTGATATCCGATCGCAGCACCAGCGGTAAGTTTACATATGAGCTGGCAGACAATCTGACACAGGTGCATGAGGTCTATTTACAGGATGTGGACTGGGTTGGTAACAACAAGGGCCCCCGAAACCGGATTCATTTGAAAAAACGCGAAGTGGAAGCACTGAGAAGCCTGGTCATTGGTGAAGAAGTGGACTGGGTGACGGTTTTTCATTTGTTCGGACGAGAAAATATTTCTGTGAACAATATCCTGATGAGCCCTGAATTTTTATCCATTACAAAGGATTGCTACAAGAAGAAGTACGTGAATATTACTTTTTCGGATTTTTTGTGGACCCTGCGCTCTATCTATCTGCCATTATTCTTTGCATTGAAGTGCATTCCACCGAAGGCAGATGTATATCATTGCGTATCAACCGGATACGCAGGCATTATCGGCAGCAAGGCGTTGTCCCTTTATCCGGAGGCCAGGCTGTTGATCAGTGAACATGGTATTTACACCCGGGAACGTGAAGAGGAAATCATTAAGGCGAAATGGGTTCAAAGCATTTACAAAATCATATGGATTGAACAGTTCCGCAAGATGTCCAGAGGGGCATATTACTTTGCAGATTTAGTCACATCGCTGTTTCAGACAGCACAGTCCCTCCAGATAGAATTGGGATGTCCCCTTTCGAAGGCCATTGTTACCCCCAATGGGATCAACGTGGAGCAATATGCAGATATACCAGGGAAGGACCCGGGGGATCCTCACATTCATGTCGGTGCAATCTTGCGCGTCACACCGATTAAGGATGTAAAAACCATGATAAACGCATTTTACTATGCCCATAAGAAGCAGCCCCGGCTAAAGCTGTGGATTATGGGACCTGAGGACGAAAATCCCGAGTATGCGCAGGAATGTCATGAGCTGGTCAGCGCGTTAAAAGCAGAAAACATAGTATTTACCGGAAAAATTCGTACTGCAGACCATATTGGCAGGATGGATATGACCATACTGACCAGCATCAGTGAAGGTCAGCCCCTGACAATCCTGGAGGGCTTTGCTGCGAAAAAGCCCTGCATCGCCACCAATGTGGGTAATTGTCATGGTTTAATCCATGGCGAAGGTGATTTCTTCGGAGAAGCAGGGATTATAGTACCGGTGATGAATATCTCGGAAATATCAAATGCGATCCTGAAGCTGGCGAATCATCCCGAGATGGCCGTGCAGATGGGTGAAAACGGATATCGGCGGCTCATGGCCCGATATAAAAGCGTATACATGGAGGAAACCTACCGGAAAATCTACAAAACTCTGGCAGAAATGAGTCATGTGGATTATTCGGAGCAAACCTTTGTTCCAAAGATGAAGGCTTGTTTATAGCGAACAGAAAGGCGGGCATGAAATGGCGGGCATTGGCGTACAACTGAATAAAATATTCGGCAGGCGAACCATAACCTCGTCCCTCTATGGTGTTGGGTTCAGCTTTACCTATACCATCGCACCAATGCTGGCAGTTATCGGATGCTTACTGGCAATGTTCAAGCTGCTGCAGTTTGATACGGTTGGCTATATAGAGAGAGAAACCTTTTCCTGTAGCATTTTGTATATCTTTATTTTTTCTCTGCTAACTGCAGCTCCCTTCAATTCGGTTTTATCGAAGTACCAGACTGACAGGATTTACGAGCGGCGATACGAGGACATCCGGCCTTGCATTTATGTAGGAACGATTACAAATCTGACCCTTTCCACTCTTTTGGCAGTTCCTTTTTGCATTTACGCAGTGGTGGTGGGAGAAATAGAAGTTTATTATATATTTACCGCCTTTATGGGGTACCTGGGGTGTACCCTGACCTTTGCCACGATGGTGTATAATTCCATCCTGAAGCAATACAAAAGGATTTCTGTCTATTTTATCTGCTCCATGTTGCTGACTCTTGGATTATCACTGCTTTTTCACTATATTTTCAGGTTTACCATTACCTACAGCATGTTATTGGCCTTATCCCTGGGTTTTTTACTGATAGCTTCGCTGGAGCTTTCCAATGTGCTGCGGTATTTCCCTGCAAACAGTTGCAAATACAGAGAGGTGCTTCATTATTACAGGATATACTGGAAGCTGATTGCCTCAAACTTCCTCTATGCCTTCGGGCTTTTTGTTCACAATTTTGTGTTCTGGGCACAGCCCTGGCACCTGGTGGTTCGCAGCACCTTTGTCTGCAACCAACCCTATGATATGGCTTCTTCCCTTGCCATGTTTACAAATATTTCGGCCAGTGTGTTTTTTATCTCCCGAGTGGAGATGCATTTCCATGAAAGATACCGGGGCTATATGGAGGCCGTGATTGGCGGTAAATTGGAAACCATTGAGAAAACAAAACAGAGGATGTTCCAGGGGCTTTCCTCCCAGCTGCTCTCTCTCGTACATCTTCAGTTTCTTGTATCGGTGGTTGCTTATTTTATTGCGATTGGTATTTTGCCGACGATGGGATTCTCAGGATTAACCATGGAGATTTATCCGCAGCTGGCAGTTGGCTTTTTTATATCGTTTTTAATGTATTCCGAGCTGTTATTTCTTTACTACTTCGATGACCGTACGGGTGCCATGATTAATGGTATAATTTTTGCTGGTGTATCACTTGCAGGCTCTGTGCTGGCATCTCAGTTCAGTGCCATATGGTATGGGACAGGGTTTACAGCTGCAGCCTTTCTGGCTTTTACCTTCTCGTTTTTCAGGCTGCGGTGGATTGAAAGGAACATTGATAACCTTATTTTTTGCAGGGGTACGTTAATTAAACAGGTAAATGAACAGATGCCAAAGGCAGATGTTTACAATGTATATACCGGGGCTTTAGGGGCGGAGCTCCTAACTGAAACTGCTTCTGCTGCAACCCAGGCAACAACAATCAAGTAAGCGGAAGGAAGGGATGAATTGCATGTCGATAGGACTTAGAATTTTAGTTTGCCTGGCAGGCATTACGCTTATCTACATAGCCAGAAAGGCCAATATCGTACGCAAAATGACGGAAAAGCAAAGCTTGTTCTGGATAATAGGGGGAATGATCATCATCCTGTTTGGGCTGATTCCCCGGCTGGTATTCCTGCTTTCAGACTTGTTTTCGGTCGAGTATCCGCCATCGATCATATTTGCGATCTCCATCATGCTTGTATTCTATGGTATTTTTAACTGCTACAGGACAAACGCGGAGCTGGCTGCC
>JAKJCD010000044.1:11203-11549 GCA_022706625.1 Bacillota bacterium
AGTCTCTCGTGCAAAGTCTGACTTTCCTGGGAGAACAGAAGAATATGGAGAAGGTTGAGAATGAAGAAGAAATTGCTGTTTATCATCAACACCATGGGCCAGGCCGGAGCGGAGACAGCCTTGATTAACCTGCTGAAAAGGTTGGATTCAATGGCGAAATATGAACTTTTTCTTTATGTCATTCTCCCCTGTGGCGAGCTGTTTGAACGAGTACCAGAGAGCGTTCATGTGCTGAACAAGAATTTCAGCAAAAGCTCCCCATTCTCGTTTTCCGGATATCTTCGAAAGGCAGGCACTGTGGCGGCTTCGTTTTTTTATCAATTTACAGGCATTCGTCTGCTCCCAC
>JAKJCD010000045.1 GCA_022706625.1 Bacillota bacterium
TTATTATGATCTGCATCTTATTCCTCTGATTCCTTTAATCGCTGCACCGTTTCTATTGATTACAGATGTTATTTTCGACTTTTTCGGTCATATTATTGATAAAAGTATCGATATCCTCCTTCTTCAGTTTCATGCTTGTTTCGTTCACTATCAGCCGGGCTGAGATCCTCCGTATTTCATTCACGATGGCAAGACCGTTTTCCGAAAGAGTTTTTCCGGTTTCCACAAGGTCGACGATCCCATCGGCCAAGGACAAGAGCGGCGCCAGCTCAACAGAACCTTCTATTTTGATGATCTGTACATCCATCCCCTTTTCTTCGAAATAGTCTCTTGTTATCTGCGGATATTTTGTGGCTACTTTCTTTATGGAATAACCGGAATAAAAATCTCTGCCCTTTAATGCGGCAAGAACAAACCGGCATTGTCCGAAACCTAAATCCAGCACTTCATAGAAGCTGCCTCCTTGTTCCATAATAGTATCCATGCCCACTATGCCCATATCACAAACCCCGTGCTCTACATATGTAATGACATCCGCTGCTTTACCGAAGACGATATCGATGTTTTGACCGGGAACCGTGAGAAACAGTCTTCTCCCTTTATCATATAGATGACTGCAGTCAAAACCCATTCTTTCAAACAGCTCAATGGAATTTTTTTCAAGTCTCCCTTTAGTAAGGGCTATCCTGAGTTTGCTATCTTCCTCCTGCTGCTTTACGTTTTCGCAGTTATCAAGAACGGCGGCAGCTATCTGGTCTATGTTTATGGCAAAACCTATTGCGGGATAATCACATCCGAAATCCTTTAAAAGATTGTCGTATCTTCCTCCGGACAAAACCGGCTCTTTAGCCTTTTTTACATAGCCTTTAAATACCAGAGAGCTGTAATAATCCGCCTGGTTGACAAGACCGAAATCAATTATAACGCTATCTTCAAGGCCGGAATCGGCAAGGAAATCATATACGGCTTTCAGATATTCCAGCATCTTTATCAAATCATCATCATAACCATCGAATAAATCGGCGGCTTTTTTAAAGACCTCTTCGCCTCCGAAAAGCTTCGGAAGCTCCTTAAGGATCGCTGCGGTCTGATCATTTTCATATTTATCAAGCTTTGACGATAAAGCAGCATAGTTTTTTGTTGAAATAAACTGATGGATACTTGCTTTGTCATCCGTATCGGCCTTCAGTTTCTCAATTAACAGCTTAAAAATACCCACATGACCAAGTTCAATCCGCACATCGTCGGAACTGCAGGAAGCAAGGGATCCTATACTCAAGGCAAGCAATTCGACATCTGATTCGAAAGAAGCATCCCCGATAGATTCTACACCCATCTGAAGCAATTCATTGCTTCGGCCTCTTAACCCAGGGTTATTGCGAAACACCTTCTGCTCGTAATAAAGCTTCAAAGGCATAGGATACTCTTTCAGCCTGGAGCATACCAGGCGGGCGATGGGGATCGTGGAATCCGGCCTTGCCACTAATACCCTGCCTTTATTATCTATTGATTTATACATTGTTTCCTGCGGATAGTACATTTTTGCAGCGGCAAAAACATCGTAAAACTCAAAGCCCGGAGTCACCACCTGATGGAAACCGCTGTTTTCAAATACCTTATGCAGATTATCGGTTATTTCCTTCTGTATCCTGCATTCTTCAAATAGCAGGTCTTTTGTTCCTTCCGGAGTAATTCTGCCAAATCGTTTCATAGTAACGCCTTTCACAATTTATCACTGCTCCATACTACTACACTAAAGTGAAGGTGTCAATAAAAAATTAGAAAGGTTCTTTGCGAAGAATAACAGCAACGCCTGAGCAGCCTTTTAAACGAAATGTATCAAGATCTTCTAAATACACATCACCGCTTATGAAAAAATCTTCAATGCGCTCCCCCGGCTCGGTTTTTATCGGAAAAAGTTCAATTCCCTTCCTGCAAACTGCAACATACAGCCTGCAGCTTTTACCGTTTCTTGAGAATGTAAATAGATTTTCCGAACAAGCTTCGGGCCGGTATTTAAGATCCGCAAGCTTTTCGCAGTTTTGCAGTTTTTTTCTGAAAGCAATGAGCTTCCTGTAATGCCTATAGATCTCCGGGTCAGTTTCCTCAGGTATAAAGCACATCCGGTTAAAAGGATCTCTCCCCCCTCTCATCCCTATTTCATCTCCATAATAAATGCAAGGGATACCCGGTATAAGAGCCCATATGATTATAGCCGCAAAAAGCTTTTGTTTTGCAATATCGATATCGTCTCTTCCGGCTTCATCATTCTCTGCTTCTTCGAATTGCGTCAATATCCTTGCTGTGTCATGAGTTCCAAGTATATTCATAAGCCCGTAAAAAACTGTTTCCGGATAGTTTTTCCAAAGTCCTTCAATAGTTTGTGATAATGTTTCCCCACTTAAATATCCGTTCAGGAAACCTATTATCGCCTTTTGAAGAGGATAGTTCATAACGCTGTCCAGTTGATTCCCTCCAAGATAGCGTCTCTTTTTGCCGTAGCTTACCTTTGAAGCTGCATCCTCCCAAACCTCGCCTATTATGACTGCATCCTCATCATACTCTTTTACAATTTCTCTAAAACGATCCAGGAATTCATCTGGCAATTCATCAACTACATCCAGCCGGAAACCCGACGCTCCGCAGGCGAGCCAGTGCCGGACAACGGAATTTTTATTGTTAAGAATAAAATCCATATATCCAGGATCTGTTTCATTGACATGAGGTAAAGTATCGATGCCCCACCAGCATTCGTAATCGTCGGGAAAATCAGAAAACCGGAACCAACTGAAATATGATGATTCTTTGCTCTGATATGCACCGATTTCAGGATACCTTCCATATTTGTTAAAGTAAATGCTGTCGCTGCCGGTATGGTTGAATACCCCGTCCAGAATTACACGGATCCCGGCTTCCCGCGCCATGGTACAAAGCCGTCGAAAATCCTCCTCCGTACCAAGCATAGGATCTATCTTCTTAAAGTCGGCCGTATCGTAACGATGGTTGGAATAAGCTTCAAAAATAGGGTTCAAATAGAGTACGGTTACGCCGAGATCACTTAAATATTCTAATTTCTCTATGATGCCCTTCAGATTGCCCCCGAAGAAATCATTGTTACGGATTTTGCCCTCCTCGTCAGGTAAATAATGCGGGATGCCTCCCCAATCCTCCCGCATTATATATGTTTTGTTCTGCTTTGGCGCTTGAAAATCTTTGCTTCTTGCGAACCGGTCCGGAAAGATCTGATACATGAGTCCTTCCGTCATCCAAAAAGGGCATTGAAATGTTTTCTTATTCATAGGCACACCTGAAGAGGCTTTATCATCCAAATCCGCTCCGCATATTCCTTCACTGCCCTGTCGGCAGAAAAAATCCCTGCGGAGGCGATGTTTTGAAGCGACATCCTGTTCCAGCTGATCCTGTCCGAATAAGCTGCGGAGATATCCTGCTGTGTTTTTTTATAAGACTCAAAATCTGCAAGGATAAAATACGGATCCGCATCGCCGTTAAATCCTGTCGTAAGGTAATTGAGCAGTTCGCTGAAGTTCTCGCTATTGATTTTTCCAGATATGAACCCTATTACTCTATTGATATCGGCGTTGTTTTGATAAAGGCTCCAAGGGCTGTAAGTCCCGGAGTTTCGAAGCGCTTCAGCTTCTTCCGCATTCATTCCGAAAAGGAATATGTTCTCATTGCCTACCGCCTGGCTGATTTCAACATTTGCTCCGTCCAGTGTTCCTATGGTAACGGCCCCGTTTATCATCATCTTCATGTTACCTGTACCGGAAGCTTCTTTTCCCGCCAGGGATATTTGTTCTGATACCTCTGCCGCCGGCATGATGATTTCCGATTGACTTACGGAATAGTTTTCCAAAAAAACTATCTTGAGTCTGTCCTTCACCAAAGGATCTTTATTGACTGCCTCCGAAAGATGGAAAGCCAGGCGAATCACCTGTTTTGCAAAATAATAGCCTGCTGCGGCCTTTCCGGCAAAAATAAAAGTCCGGGGCTGAAACTCCTTTTGAGGATATTCGATTATTCCGTTATACAGGTGGATTATATGCAGAAGGTTTAGCAACTGTCGTTTATACTCGTGTATCCTTTTTACCTGAACATCAAAAATCGAATGAGGGTCAACATTGATACCATTATGCTCTTTGATGAATTTCGTCAGGTTTTGTTTATGATAAAGCTTGATATTATCAAGCCTTTCAAGAACGGCGGGATTATCTTTATAATCCTTCAATTTCTCCAATTCTTCAGCATTTTTATGAAATGCCGGTCCTATCAGTTCATCAATAAACTCAGACAATTGGGGGTTCGCCTGGCAAAGCCATCTCCGGTAAGCTATTCCGTTGGTAACATTGGTGAATTTCTCCGGATCCATTTGTGCGAATCCGCCAAAAAGCTTTTTTCGTATAATATCGCTGTGCAAACGCGATACCCCGTTAACTTTATGGGCGGCCGTAACACAAAGATTTGCCATATGAATTTTTTCTTCGTAAATAATGGACATGCTGTTTCGAAGTTTATCATCGTATGGATATTGGGATTGAAGTCTCTGAAGGAGTCTGCGGTTTATTTCCCAAACAATAGTATGCAGCCTCGGCAAAAATCTTGCAAAGAGGTCCTCGGGCCATACTTCAAGAGCTTCAGGCATTATTGTATGATTCGTATAGCTGATAGCGGAAGACACTATTTCCCAGGCTTCATCCCAGGCATAGTTGTGTTCATCGATAAAAATGCGCATCAACTCCGGGATGGCTAAGGTCGGATGTGTGTCATTAATATGTATTGCTACCTTGTCGGCAAAGTTGTTCAGATTCGGGAATGTGCTTAAATGCTTATCTACGATAGTTTGCATGGAGGCTGAGATAAAGAAATATTGCTGCATGATACGCAGAGTTTTTCCTTCCCTATGGGCATCCTCCGGATACAGGATCTTGGAAATTATTTCTGCCATATGCTTTTGCTCCATGGATTTGAGGTATTCCCCTCTTGCAAAGAGTTCCATATCTATACTGACGGGGGAAGTGGATTCCCAAAGTCGCAGTGTATTTATCACGTTACTGCCGTAACCTGTGATCAGCATGTCCCGGGGAATAGCCAGAACAGTTGTATAGTCTGTATGGATCAGCTTCATTTCCCCTTTTTCGTTCCAGATTTCCTTTAACTTTCCTCCGAAACGAACCTCTTTGATCTCTTCTTCTTTAGAACGGAGCCAAACATCGCCCAGGTCGAGCCAATCGTCGGCCAGCTCCTTTTGCCATCCTTCTTCGATTTTTTGTTTGAATATACCATACTCATAGCAGATAGACATACCATGGCCTGCCATGCCGCAGGTTGCCACAGCATCAAGATAGCATGAAGCGAGGCGTCCCAGGCCGCCGTTACCCAGCCCCGCATCCGGGTCCATATCGTAAAGAGCATTCAGATTTGTCCCGAATTCCGCTACTGCGTCACACATGGCATTTTCCAAGCCGAGATTGAACAGGTTGTTTTTAAGAGAGGGACCGGGAAGAAATTCCATCGATAAAAAATAAAGTTCTTTATTCCGATGGGCGCTACCTTCATCATAAGTTTTCATTTGAAGCTCTGACATGATATCTCTGACGACCAGGCAGACAGCTTTGTAAAGCTCTGTTATATTTGCGGAGTCAGGATCCGTTCCCAGGTGTCTGAGCAGTTTTTTACGAATATGATCACTTAATTCTTCAGTGGTGCATACATCGCCTGCGCAAAGTGGTTTCATAAAAGCCCTCCCGAGTAAGTTTATTTTTCAAGCATTGATTCATACAGACTTGCATATTTTACCGCAGACCGTTTCCATGAGCAATCTGTGTTGAAGGCATTCTTCATAACACTTTTCCAATGATCTCCTTCCCAATATAGCTGAAGTCCTCTTTGGACCGCATCCAGCATATCATGAGCATTGATTGAATCAAAGCTTAGTCCGTTGCCTTCTCTCGTCTCCGGATTGTATGGCCGGATGGAGTCCTTTAATCCACCGGTAGCCCTGACGATAGGTATCGTCCCATAACGAAGAGCTATCAACTGTGCAAGACCGCAAGGCTCACTTATTGACGGCATAAGGAAAAAATCCGCTCCGGCATAGATCCGGCTTGCCATTTCTCCGGAAAAAGCAGTAATTACAGCCACTCGTCCTTTATATCTATCAGCTTTTTCGCGGAAGAAGTTTTCAAAATGTTCTTCTCCCGTGCCGAGCAGAATAAAATGCACCCGGCTATCCAGAATCTGATCAAAAACACTTGTAACCAGCGATATGCCTTTATGCTCTGCCAACCGCCCTACCATACCTATCAGCGGGAGATCCTCCTTCGTATCGAGGCCTGCGTCTGCTTTCAATGCTTCTTTGTTCAGTCTTTTTTTCGCCGGGGTGTTTTTAGAATAATTAACATGAAGAGATTTATCTCTGTAAGGATTATACAGTTTATAATCAATGCCGTTTATTATTCCGGAAAGCTTGTATTCATTTTCTTTAATAATGTAATGCAGCCCATGGGCATAAAAAGGATAAGTTATTTCCTCTGCATACGAAGGACTCACCGTCGTTAATCTATCGCAGGAGACTAAAGCACCCTTCATATAGTTAACATCTCCGTCCATAAGCAGTAAACCGGCCTCTTCCCGGTTTAATCCCAGCACATCTTCCAGTATTTCATTTCCAAAGACGCCCTGATACTCAATGTTGTGAATGGTAAAGACTGTTCGCAGCTTTTGATATCCAGATTGATGTTGATAGTGGATCTTGAGAAAAACAGGGACCAAAGCGCTTTGCCACTCGCTGCAATGAAGTATATCAGGGACATGATCCAAATGCTTTAACGCCTCCAAAACAGCTTTCCCGAAATAAGCAAAGCGTTCACCGTCATCATAGTATCCGTAATATCTCTCTCTGTTAAAATACTGCTCGTTGTCGATAAAATAAAAATTTATTCCGTTATATTCCATGCTGAATAAACCGCAATAACAATTTCTCCAACTCAAGGATACATCAAAGTGATTGTGAAACATCAGCAGATGGCCATAGCTTTCTCTTATGCTCCTGTAAAGAGGCATTATAACCTCGGCATCAACACCCAGTTTGGTCAGCTCTCCCGGCAATGAACCGATGACATCGCCCAAGCCTCCTGTTTTAGCGAAAGGCACGGCTTCCGTACTTATGAATAATATTCTCACTATGATCTCCCTTATGTGCTATATAATGCTTGCCTTTTCCACTACCACCGGGTAGGTTTCGTGCCCGGAAAGCTGTCTGTTTTCCCTTACGATTACATCCTTATCCAGAATCACATTATCCAGGCTGACTCCCTGCATTATCTCCGTATTCTGCATAATGACCGAGTTCTTTACTATGGAATCTTTTCCTATGAATACATTTCTTGAAATCACAGAATTTATAACCGTACCTTCTATCCGGCATCCGTCGGATATTATCGAGTTCTTTACACAGCAGCCTTTGCAATATCGGGCAGGCACGCTATCCTTGCTCTTTGTGTATATAGGTCGATGAAATGCTCTATTTCTGAAGTTGGCATTCAGAAAGTTCATATTTGCCTTCATGTATCCGGCCACACTGCTTACCTCAAGAAGGTGCCCCTTGTATTCATACCCCTGAATATCCAATCGATTTGAGAGTCTCTTGATGATGTCCTCGAGGAAATCATATTTTCCGAAAGCCATAGCATCTGCCACCAAACTCATGAGCAAGGACTTCTTTATTACAAATACTCCGATGCTCCAGCAAACATCCTGAGCGCTCATATCGTCCTTGTTGATATTAAGGTCATAAAGCCTGTTATTCTCGTTGAAATGCATTACAGCTACTCCCATGGGGACGGTGGGATGTCCGTTTAATTGTTTTGTATACACGGCAGTGATGTCGGCATTGCTGTTCAAATGAGTCTTTGCAAGATGATTGAAATCTATGCTGTACAATATGCTTGCCTCTGCCATTATCACTAAATCACCCATTGACCTGCGGAAGGAATGCATATTATTCGATAGGGCCTCGACGCTACCGCGATATAATCCGTCTCTCCCGCTCTCTGATTTTGCATAAGGTGTCAGCACCCTTAACCCTCCCCTTTTCCGTATCAGATCCCATTCCATTCCCGCACCGAGATGGTCCATCAGTGAATGATAGTTATCCCTAGCTATAACTGCAATATCATAAATACCATCATTGACGAAGTTGGATATTAAGAAATCTATGATTCGGTATTTTCCGGCCATAGGGAGGGAAGCAATGGTGCGCAATCTGGTCAGCTCTCGCAGATTTTCTCTTTCCGAATAGGAAAACACGATACCTAATATGCTCATTCCCCTACCTCCTCAATAATACTTTCATCGATCGTAGTTCCCGCCGGCACCACCGCTCTTTCACCTATCGTAACAGATCCGCCTATCACTGTGATTTCTCTGTGCTGTTTCCCTATCTCCGGTTTCTTCCACTCCCCCACCCTGGCCGATTTACAAATCCTGGCATTTTCAGCAACAATAGCGTATTCTATCAAGGCATCCTCTGAAACGGATACTCCCGGCATCAAAATTGAGTTAGACACCACTGCATCCTTTCCGACGGTAACACCGGGGAAAAGAATGCTGTTCTCGACCTTTCCTTCAACATTGCAGCCGTCAGCTATGCTCGAATTGGAAAGAACGGCATTTTCTCCGATATATTGAGGCGGCATGTTTGAACTTCTGGAATATATCCTCCAAGGCGGGTCATCAAGCTCAATTGGCACGTTGGGATCCAGTATATCCATATTTGCCTCCCATAGGGAGGCGATTGTCCCCACGTCTTTCCAATACCCTTTAAACTCGTAAGCATATAGTTTTTCACAGGCTTTAAGCATTTGGGGTATCAGGTTTTTTCCAAAATCATTGTCGGAATTTTCATCTTCCTCGTCTTTTATCAAATATTCCTTTAGCTTTTTCCACCGGAAGATATAAACGCCCATTGAAGCTAAATTGCTTTTCGGCTCCTGGGGTTTTTCTTCAAATTCAAAAATCCTGCTGTCTTCATCCGCATTCATCACTCCAAACCGGCTCGCCTCTTCCCATGGCACCTTGATTACTGCGATAGTGCAATCTGCATTTTTATGTTTATGGAAATCCAGCATCAAATCATAATTCATCTTATAAACATGATCTCCCGAAAGGATCAGCACGTATTGCGGATTATACAGATCGATGAAATTCATGTTTTGATAGATCGCATTTGCAGTCCCGCTATACCATTCGCCTCCCTTTCCACCCATATAAGGGGGCAGAATAAACACCCCGCCATAAAGGCGGTCAAGATCCCAGGGCTGGCCGCTTCCTATATGAGCATTGAGTTCCAGCGGCCGGTATTGAGTCAAAACACCGATAGTATCTATACCGGAATTGGTGCAGTTTGAAAGCGGAAAATCGATTATCCTGTATTTCCCTCCAAAAGGCACGGCGGGTTTGGCAACATCTTGGGTCAGGATCCCAAGACGGCTGCCTTGTCCACCGGCAAGCAGCATGGCAATCATTTCTTTTTTTTGACCACAGATCATTTTAAATCACCTCCGCTGATAATACAATGTGGATAATGGCGGCAAATCCGTTAAAACGGCGGATTGCTTCAAAACAGGATCTTTATGTGCTGCTATTACCTCCTTTGCGCCTTCCCCGCTTCCCCCATATTCTATATGGTTAGAATCGAGCAGGAGAATGTACTCGGCATTTTCTTCTGCGGAGAGCAGGTAATCAGTTCGTGCAACAGGTGAAAAATTGCTTATTATTAGGATCTCTTGTCCTTCTATCCCTATTCTCAAAAAAGCGATAATATTCCTTGCGTAATCATCCGAAACAAGCCATCTGAAGCCTTTCCAGTCCCTTTCCTGTTCCCACATGGTTTTATTAGCCAAATAGAGATGATTAAGGTCTTTAACATATTGTTTCAACTTATTATGAGAATCGTAGTTTAAAAGCGCCCAGTCCAACTGACCGGCATGATCCCATTCAGAAAATTGACCGAACTCCCCTCCCATAAAAAGAAGCTTTTTCCCGGGATGAGCCATCATATAACCGTAATAAGCCCTTAAGCCTGCGAATTTTTCATTGTAAGTCCCCGGCATTTTGTTCAGCAGCGATCCTTTGCCGTGAACTACTTCATCATGGGATAAGGGAAGTATATAATTTTCTGAAAAGGCGTAGGTCAGAGGAAATGTCAAAGCATTGTGCTTCCCTTTTCGAAAAAGAGGGTCTGTTTTCATATAGCTAAGGCTGTCGTTCATCCAGCCCATATTCCATTTGAAGTTAAAGCCCAAGCCTCCTTTATCTACAGGCGATGTAACCAAAGGCCATGCAGTCGATTCTTCTGCGATCATAAGAACGTTGGAATAGCTGCCGAAAACAGCCTTGTTCAGATCCTTAAGAAAGGCCTCCGCCTCAAGATTTTCTCTTCCTCCGTGGTAATTAGGTCGCCATTTCCCTTCTTCTCTGCCGTAGTCCAAATAAAGCATCGAAGCAACGGCATCAACTCTGAGTCCGTCGGCATGGTAAAGATCAAACCAAAACATGGCGTTAGAGATCAGGAAGCTTCGCACTTCATTTCTTCCCCAATCAAACACCAGAGTACCCCATTCTTCGTGAGAGCCCTTCAACGGATCCGCATATTCGTAGCATGGTGTTCCGTCGAACAGTGAAAGTCCTTCCTCATCCCTGGGGAAGTGCCCCGGTACCCAGTCCAGTATGACTCCAAGCTCTGCCTGATGGCATAGATCGATAAAAGTCATGAAGTCTTTCGGTGTGCCGAATCTTGATGTAGGAGCATAGTATCCCATTACCTGATATCCCCATGAGGCATCGAAGGGGTATTCACTTACAGGCATCAATTCCAAATGGGTATATCCCATATCTATTGCATAAGGAATGAGTTCGGAAGCTATTTTTTTGTAGTCGAAGGGATTCCCGTCGGCGTACCTTTTCCAGGAGCCTAAATGCACTTCATAGATGTTCATTGGTTTGTCATATGGAGGGGTCTTTGAACGGCGGTTTATCCACTTTTCATCATTCCATGTATAACCGGCAAGATCATAAGCCCTGGATGCCGTAGCCGGCCTCGTTTCCATATGAAAACCGTAGGGGTCCGTCTTGGAATGCATGATTCCGTTTTGATCCTCTACGGCAAATTTGTATAAATCGAATTGCATTACTCCGGGGTAAAACAGCTCCCAGATCCCCTGTTCGGTTATTCTTTCCATGGGGGCGGAATATGGGTCCCAATGATTAAACTCTCCTGTCAGGAAGACTTTTTTTGCCTTTGGGGCCCACAACCGAAACACATAACCATCTTTTTCACCGTCCCTGAACGGATGTGCGCCCAAGAGTTCGTATGCTTTTGTAGCTGTTCCCTGATGAAACAGGTAAACCGGCATTTCAAGCTCCCTCATTTTGACCTCGTCTGTTTCTCTCACACTATAATGTTCTCCTGTACTTTTCAAAGTATTCCGATCTCAACATCGACATGAGATGCAGATCCACATACCGGCCGT
>JAKJCD010000046.1 GCA_022706625.1 Bacillota bacterium
GTTTGCCGGAGCAGGGGTCATCGTTCCCATAACCGGATTTGCAAATTCCATGGTAGCTCCGGCTATGGAGTTTAAAAAGGAGGGACCGGTTTTGGGATCGGGCGCCAAATTGTTTACACTGGCAGGTCCGGTGCTGGTATGCGGTATTACAGCCTCGGTAATTATCGGGATAATCGCCTTGTTGAAGTGAAAGGAACAGGTATGCCAAACAATAAACTGGGGAAACAGACCCTTGCATTTCGGACCAGGCCGGAGGTATTGGGAACGGGCTCCGTAGTCGGCGTTAAAGAGGGACAGGGGCCCCTCGGGAAAAGCTTTGACATAGTTCTAGAAGAGGATATGTTCGGAGAAAAAACCTGGGAAGGGGCAGAAAGCAAAATGTTGTCGGAGTCCATGAGGATTGCGATGAAGAAAGCCGGAAAGACAGCGGATCAAGTCGATGCTATCCTTTCCGGTGACCTTCTCAATCAGCTCATGTCGTCAACCTATTCAGTTAAAGAATTTTCTGTTCCTTTTCTTGGGATGTATGGCGCTTGTTCCACTATGACAGAGGCTATCATACTCGGCAGTGTGCTGGTTGACGGGAGCTATTTCGACACTGTTATAGCAGCTGCATCCAGTCATTACAGCACAGCTGAACGGCAGTTTCGCATGCCGTTGGAGCACGGAAACCAACGGCCGCCATCTGCACAGTGGACTTCTACAGCCTCGGGCAGCCTGGTTATCGGAAGGTCGAAAAATCCACACTTCTGTTGCACCTATGCTACAATCGGAAAAATCGTGGATACCGGCATGACCGATGCGAATCAAATGGGCGCGGCAATGGCACCGGCGGCATTGGACACTGTTTACAGACATCTGCTTGATACGGGCAGAGAGTGGAACTACTATGACAGAATACTGACCGGGGATCTTGGTCACATTGGAAAGCAGATCCTTATCGATATGGCAAAAAACTTGGGCATAGATCTGAGCCCGGCCTATGATGACTGCGGAGTGCTGATCTATGAGAAGGATCAGGATGTGCACAGCGGCGGCAGCGGCTGCGGATGTTCCGCCTCGGTATTTGCGGGGCCTATATGGAAGTCCATGATGGAAGGAAGCATATCGAAGGTGCTG
Organism: Bacillota bacterium; assembly: GCA_022706625.1. Lineage (GTDB taxonomy): Bacteria > Bacillota > Clostridia > Peptostreptococcales > Anaerovoracaceae > UBA1426. The sequence continues at coordinate 1,120 of JAKJCD010000046.1, forward strand.
CTTGTTTCTACCGGAGCTCTTTTATCGACTACAAGCGCCCAGCAGGGGGGATCGATCCCCGGCATTGCCCATGCGGTGTCCGTTGAAGCCGTGTATTAAAAGAGAGGATCAGTTATGGATTATTTGTGGACCTTCCTGGTCGGAGGAGGCATATGTGTTATCGGGCAGCTCTTAATGGATGGTACAAAGCTGACTGCTCCGAGGATATTGGTTCTCTTGGTAGTGACTGGAGCCCTGTTGACGGGTTTTGGTCTTTACCAGCCTTTGGTCAAACTGGCGGGAAGCGGCGCAACCGTTCCTTTGCCTGGCTTCGGTTATGCTCTGGCAAAGGGCGCGATAGATGCGGCTTCAAAAGAAGGGCTTATGGGTGCTCTTACAGGAGGCATCAAAGATACCGCCGCGGGTATCACGGCGGCAATCGTATTTGGATATATAGTTGCTCTCTGCTTCAATCCGAAATCGATCCGTTAGTTGAGCCATTCGGGCTTGTCGGAATCGTTGGGGCTTACAACTGTATCGGGATGATCGTCTGTGGCCGGATTTTCAGTCGATGGCTGGTCTGTCCATGGTGGAGAACCGTTGTTTTGTTCGTTGCCTCTCGGGATATAAGGCTGGATACTAAGATTAGGGTTGATTGGGTAGCTATGAGGATCGGGGTTGTGCAGATTGCAGTAATAGTGCGGTGCTTCATACTCTATATCGCCTACCTTGAAATCACCGTAAGAAATCACGGAGCCTTCCTTACGTCTTACCATGACCTTGTTTTCCGTATTGTAGCAGTATGGGGTAGCAAGGTGACCAGAATCTTTGCATATAGTCACCGCAACATGTATATCATCGGTTTCGGTGGGCACGGTTCCCAGGACAAAGTACTCGCTGCGTATGGTTTCCCTGGGATCCAATGAGGAAAGTTCAGAGGGCAATTTCCCGGATTTGGTATCGATCTCCGCACTTGTTACATTTTCCGCATTTGGAAAGCTGCCTTGGGGAAGGCCTGCATGGACCTGTTTCATGATTTTGCTCCAAAGCCTGGCCGCGGCGACGCTGCCTTGAGAAAGCTCCAGGTTGATGTCATTACCGATCCAAAGAGCGGCGGAATAGTGTGGCGTCATCCCGACAAACCAAGCATCGTAGTTATCCGTGGTCGTACCGGTCTTTCCTGCTACTGTATGCGAACCGATAGCCGCAGCTTTGGCAATGCCGTTAGAAACCGTCGTCCTTAAAATATCTGTTACAATAAAGGCAACCCCGCGATCCATGACGGTTTCTTTTTTTACTGCGTTCTCCAACAGCGTCTCCCCTCGTTTGTTTGTAACCGTGGTGAAAGCAGAGGGTTTGATGTAGAGCCCCTGGTTGGCAAAAGTACCATATCCCGCAGTCATCTGCAGGGGTGATATCCCGTTGGTCATACCGCCAAGCGCCAATGCGGCGGCATTCATATCATTCACCGCTCCGGATTCCACTACAGATGTTACTCCAAGCTTTTTCAGGAAGGAGAGTGAGGTTGCAGGTCCGAGATCCATAAAGACTTTCACCGCATTTACGTTGACCGACTGTTCAACGGATTGTCTGAGCGTATAAAGCCCCCGGTAACCGGAATACCAGTTTTTCGGCCAGAGTTTTCCGTTCAGAACCAGCGGGGCATCATCAATGATCGATGCTGCCGTCCATAGATTTACACCTTCATCTACGGCGCCGTTTTCTACCATATCAACGGACCTTTGCAAAGCAGGACCGTAAACCGCCATCGGCTTGATTGCGGAGCCAGGCTGCCTGGTACCGGTAGCCCTGTTAAAAAGAAGCTTGCCGCTGAGGCTTCTTCCGCCTGCCATAGCTTTGATAGCGCCGGTTTTATAGTCCATTATGACCATTGCGGCCTGAGGCTGGATCACCTTGTCTTTCAATTGATAATAACCCTTTGGTATAACAATGCCCTGATCCGTTATTTTCAATGGGGAGTCTTCGTCAAAGAAGTCACGGCTTATGATCAGGTTGCCGTCGTTATCCCTGCTCTTGTATTGCGTCGGGATAAGAATATAACCTGTTGAAATCGTATAAAAAACACCGTCCTCGATACTGTACATGCTTTTAAGTTCGATGCTGTAATCAACTTTACCCCGGACCTCGGTTTTGTAGATATTGAGTCGGTTGCCTTTGAAAACTGTCATGGAGCCGTCTTCGTTAATCTGATATTCATCCGGTTTCAGAGTAAAATTGCCTTCTTCATCAAACATATTGTCGTATTTGTAAAGCAGGATCTTTCCGCTGGCATCCCTTGCATTTCCAGCTTTATCTTTATTGAGACCCGTGACTGCCGGAAAGTTCCCGTTCTTTTTAAATTCCGCTTCAACAGTTTTCTGCATGGAAACATTAAGGGTACTGTAAATTCGAAGCCCGCCGTTGTAAATCATGCTTTTGGCATCAGCTTCCTCTATGTTGTATTCAAGCATAAGACCCTGTGCCACTTCATTGATAAGGTAGTCGGCAAAGTAAGAGCTGATTTCCTGTGAGACATTGATATCCGGATTGATCGAGGCCCTGATATCCTGACTGATCGCTTCTCTATACTGCTCTTCGTCGATTTTTCCCTGATCCTTCATAAATGCCAGAACCAATTTTTGGCGTTCCAGGAATTCATCCTGGTACCATATACTGTAGGTCTCTCCCCTGTATATAAAATCCAGAGAATCGGGATCGGATATGTCTTCATTGTTCAGCCTTTTGATGGGTGAGTTTTTATTGGGGTGTTTGGGTATGCTGGCAAGCACGGCACATTCTGCAAGTGTAAGCTGGTCCGCATCCTTTGAAAAATAAGTCCGGGCGGCGGCCTGAATGCCGTTGGCGCCGCTTCCCAGATAAATCGTATTCAAATATGCTTCAATGATCTGTTCCTTCGAAAGCTGCCTTTCAAGCTGTACAGCATAGTATGCTTCCTGGACTTTCCTTCTCAGCGATCGAATATCCTTGGTATCGACCAGGTAGAGGTTTCTTGCCAGCTGCTGTGTTATCGTGCTGGTGCCACGGATAGAGTCACCTGAAAGAATTCCGTCCAAGACCGCCCCGAAAATACGGACGATGTTAAATCCCTGATGCTCCCAAAAAGTCTTGTCTTCGATGGCAATGAAAGCATTGACCAAATCCTCCGGCATCTCAATGAAGTTTAGATTGGTTCTAAGGCCTCCTCCGCTGGCGAAAAGGTTTTCGACTTCATTGCCTTCATCGTCATATATAACAGAATTTTCCGCCAGCATAGAGTATATATTGTCCGCATCGATGGCCGGCGTTTCGCTGATCACCGTCAGCGCCCAAACGCCAACAGCTCCGCAGATAAGGATACCGAGACAAATAAGCGTTATCAAAAGCCGCTTGACATTTATACGATATTTCCTGGTCTTTTTCTTCTTTTTAGGCATTGAAATTTCTGCATTTTCATTTTTATCATTATTCTTAGACCGAAGCCTCTCCAGCCTTTCGGCCCGGCGCGGGGACACGGCAGGCAAATCGGAGGGAGTACCCACTTGTTTATTAACCGAGCCTCCCCGGCTTCTTTCGGTCATTTCAAAACTCTTTTTGATCTCGTCAAATTTGCTCAAAAAATCATCAATTTCGTTCTTGTCGTTATTATTTGGGTTATTATGGTTATGGTTTTTTCTATCTAATTCATCGCTCAAAGGAAACACCTGCTTTCCCTGCCTTTAATAATAAAGGCTTTCCGCCCGGGCTTGTACACCGCAACCCATATCAAAGATTATAGCACAAGGCTTAAAAATATGACAGCGGGAAGCTAAGATTTGTTCCGCTGGCGATATAACAAAAGAACGATTGACATTAAATGGTATTTATGCAATAATAGTAAAGGGAAGTAATGGAAGTACCGGTACAGTGCAGTGAGGAGACCGGTCTCATTTCTGTTTGCCTCCTTTGCCGGAGGCGTTTTTTTGGGATATTACCAGACATTATGGGTGGCCTTATCAATTTCCGGGCTTCTGTTTTCTTTCGCATTGCTTGGGAAGAAACATTTTATCTGTCTGCTTTTGATCGCCGGTATGCTGGGAATGTGCCATATGCAGGCAATTTTGCATAAGAAGGAGCCTTTGCAGGAGCAGCAGGGAAATGTGATAACTATCACCGGAAGAGTGTTAAGTGTCGAGGATAAACAAAGCTCCCTGAGGGTCATCGTTAAGCCGATGGGATGGCAGTGCGGAGATGTTTCCGGGAATACCCGTCATAAGCTGATCGTGAATCTTTCGCTTCCATCCGATAATAAAAACGGCATAGGTATAGACGCTTTGGATAATAGAAAACCTGTTTTGGCGGGTAAGGTAGTCAGACTGAAAGGCAGATTCACTCTGCCATCGGGCATGAGAAACCCCGGCTTGTTTGATTACAGGCTGTTTTTAAGAACCAAAGGGATCATAGGAATAGTTAATACCCAATACTCTCACCTTGAAGTGATCGGGCATCAGGAAAGCTTGTCCGTATTTACGCAGCGGCTTAAGGATGTGTTTTCTTCCTGCCTTGACAAATACATGGAGTCTGATACAAAAGCTCTTTTCCTCGGCATTCTGTTCGGAGACAAGTCGCTGATAGATGAAGATATCTACGAAGCTTTTCAGCGTAACGGGTGTGCCCATATCCTTTCTGTATCCGGGATCCATGTCAGTATCATATATATTTATATCAGTAGATTATTCAGAAACAGGAGAAGCCATGCGGGCTCCGTCTGTGTCCTCGGACTGTTGTTATTCTATGTCGCACTGGCGGATTTTTCGGCTTCGGTGGTGCGTGCCGCAGTTATGATCGGGATTCATATTCTTTCTAAATTTCTGCATAGGAGATATGACCTGCTTTGCTGCATAAGCTTTTCGGCATTGTTAATGCTTCTTTACAATCCTTTTTATTTATTCAATCTCGGCTTCCAGCTATCGTATTTGGCAGTTTTTACACTGGCTTTTGCGCTTCCTGCGGCCGAAAGTAAAATAAACAAGTTAAAAGAAAGCAGGCGTTTTGGCTGGCTTATCACGATTGCCAAAGCCTTTGCTCCTGTCTTTGCGGTCCAGGCCGGCATGGCTCCGGCAACCGCTTATCACTTTCAGTACTTTTCTCTGTCTGCATTTTTTATAAATCTTCCGGTGATAGCTCTTGCCGGCCTCATTCTTCCTCTTGGGATGGGGCTTTTGGCACTTGTCCTCGTTATGGGAGAGCCCTGTACTATTTTTGGCTTCGGCTCAACAATGGCAGGCCTGCTCGTCGATACCATGATCAAGCTGAACCGACTGGCAGGTGAGCTTAGCATTTCCTCAATGAATGTCACCAGCCCGCCCGTGCCGGCCTTAGTGATTTATTACGGTTTTTTCTTTTTCCTCACATCAGAAAGCTTTCTTATACTAAAAAAAACAGGTAAGAGAGGTGGGATCTTAGTTATATGCCTTTGCATTTTATGCTGTTCTTTTTATGCACCTTTTGCCATGGGCAAAACTGCGGGCCGCCCGGACATGGTTTTTTTGGATGTGGGGCAGGGTGATTGCATCCACATCAGGACTCCGGAAGGGAAAAATATCCTTATTGACGGCGGCGGCGGGGAATATGATACAGGGAAAAAAATATTGGCTCCCTACCTTCTCAAAAATGGAGCCTTATCGGTGGATCTGGCTGTTGTTACCCATCTTCACCAGGATCATTACGGCGGGATAGTTTCCTTATGCAATCGCATGCCGGTCAAAAAACTTGCCGTTTACAGCGCAAATTTTGTCAGGGAAGAAAACATCCTTGCTGAGACCGGGCTCGATGCAGGGTCATTGGTATATGTTGATGCCGGAGACAGAATACGATTGGGTAAGGACGTTTATATAGATGTGCTTTACCCGGAACAAAAAAATCACGAGGGCTGCCATCAACTCATTGCCGACAGAGATGATGAAAATTATAGCTGCCTTGTGCTTTGGGTTTATTACAGAGGGGTCTCTCTTCTGGTAACGGGAGACATGGGTTTTGAAGGAGAAATGGCGCTTATGGATCTTCTGGGCGTATCCGAAAGGACCATGCTGAAAGCCGATATTCTTAAGGTAGGGCATCACGGCTCAAGGTTTTCGTCGGGACAGGAATTTCTGGATGCGGTGGACCCGAAAATCGCCGTGATCCAGGTGGGAAAAAACAATTTCGGGCATCCTCACCCGGATGTCATTGAAAAGCTTACGAAAAAGGATATAATTGTTTTAAGAAATGATATTGACGGAGCGGTACTTTTGAAAATCCGCAAGGATGGTATTTCCATGAGTACCATGCTCTGACATTAAAGGTGCTTTTATGACGGCTAAGTCAGTCAAAACTGAAGAACATGCATTCAAAAAGTTTTCAAAGGATATTAAAGGTTCAAATTTAGGTGGTCTTCTGTTTTTTTTCGGCGAAGAACAATATCTTGTAAGATGGGCGGTAGACAGTGTACTTGAGCATTATATCGAGCCGGGATTTGAAAAGCTTAACTGCACAAGGCTGGACAGGCAAAGCGCCACACCCGCCGCCGTTATAGCACAATGTGAAACCTTGCCGATGCTTGCTGAAAAGCGGATTGTTATTATCGAAGACTTCCCGGCGGGAGATCCGGGCTCTAAAGAAAACTATACGGAAACAGAAGAGAATGAGCTTATCGAGTACATGAAAGAACTGCCGGACAGCTGTATTCTGATATTGACTTCGGATGTTGCGGATAAGCGTAGGAAAATCTTTAAAACCGTGGCGGCACTGGGATCATGTTATGAATTCGGACGACTGGACGAACACGAGGTGCGTAAATTCATCAATAAGCGGTTGCAGGAATCGGGAAAGAAAGCCGAGGCTTCCGTGGTTAGAAGGATCATAGAAAGATCCGGCTATTTTGACAGGCAGTCGGACTACACACTTAATAATTTGGATAATGACCTAAAGAAGATGATCGCCCATTGCGATGGTGATGAGATCCGGTCAAGCGATGCGGACGGAGGATTGTCGGGCAATACGGAGACTCACGTTTTTGATATGGTAGACGCTATAACAAGAAACGATAAAGGCGAAGCAATGTCAATCCTCCACAATCTGCTTTCATCGGGGGAAAGCTGGCAAAGGCTTCTTGCTTTGTTAAGCTCCCACTTTGAGATCATCCTTATGGTGAAGGAAATGAGGGATGAGGGCAAAAACTCCAATGAGATCAAAGAATCACTGGGTATCCATGAATACCGCATCCTTCTTGCCGGTCGGCTTTCGAGCCGTTATTCGATAGAACGGCTGCGCAGGATCCTTTGCGGCTGCTTTGCTGTAGAAAAAAATCACAAGAGCGGATTCCTTGATGAAAGGCTTGCGCTTGAATTGCTTATAGCCGGCATGTAAGCGGGGAGAGGAAAGAAATGAAGACACAGACTAAGGCCGATATCATGCTGCTGATGGTAACGTTATTCTGGGGGGCATCCTATCTTTTGATCGATTACAGCCTGGAAGAGCTGGACCCGTTCAATATCAATGCTTTGCGTTTTATCACCGCATTTTTGGCAGCTTTTATACTGGCGGGCAAGAGGCTTTTGCCTGTCAACACCGTGACGCTGAAATATGCTGCTTTACTTGGGTTTATCCTCATGATTGTCTATATTGGTGCAACCTTTGGCGTCAAGTATACCAGCCTTTCCAATGCCGGATTTCTCTGTGCCCTTACTGTTGTGGTAACACCGGTGCTGGGCTTCTTTTTTAAAAAACAGCGCCCGGATAAAAAACTCTCGGCGGCCGTACTCCTGGCTCTTGCCGGGATCGGGTTTCTGACTCTGAATGAAAGCTTGAAACCGGCGCCCGGTGATATTTTATGCATACTCTGCGCTGTTGCCTATGCCGTTCATCTGCTGGTCACGGAAACTGCCGTTTTGAACGAAAGAGTAAATGCTTTTCAATTAGGGGTTTATCAGCTGGCTTTCAGCGGGGTCTACCAGCTTATAGTTTCGGTTTTGGCGGAGAAGCCTCATTTGCCTTGCTCCGGAAAGGTCTGGTTTTCGATTTTGACCTTATCCATTTTCTGCACCGGGTTTTCTTTTGTGGTGCAGACTATTGCCCAGAAGTATACCAGTGCCTCCCATGCAGGAGTGATTTTTTCTCTGGAGCCGGTTTTTGCGGCTCTGGTTGCATTTTTTATTGCCGGAGAGATCCTTGCCGCAAGAGGGTACTTCGGTGCGATCCTACTGCTGATCAGTTTATTTATTATGGAACTGGATATCAGGAAAATTGCAGGATACCTGCGGGATGTAATAAAGAAGCTCATCTCATCACCATCCTGACGGATATTAAACAGCTTGGGCCCGTCCGCTAAAACTAAACGGAAACATTTGCATTAACAAATAATATTGATAATTTGTTATACTAATTTATAATAGTGTAGGGTTGATTGATATAGTGACCTGCGAAGTTCAAAGACATTCAGTATATATCAGTTTTTCCGGTCTAACGGAAAGCAACCGAATCAAATGCAAAATCAATTTTACGGAGGAAAGAAAATGACAATCGAAAACGGAGGATGCTGCGGGTCCGGCTGCTGTACAAAGCCTGATTTCAGCGATTTGGCTCCTGTACTTGAAGCATATGGAAAGATACCGGGCAGCCTTATCACTATACTGCAAAAGGCACAGGATATATACGGGTATCTTTCGATGGATGCAATAGACTATATATCCGAAAAAACGGGGTTAAAGCCGGCACTGATATACGGGGTTGCAACGTTTTATACGCAATTTCGGCTGGCCCCAATCGGAAAAAATCTGATCATGCTGTGCAAGGGTACTGCCTGTCATGTAAACGGAGCAGACATGATCGAGGAAGCAATATCGGAGGAACTTGACATATCCGACGGGGAGACGACGGAGGACGGCATTTTTACCTTGAACAATATGGCATGCCTTGGCTGCTGCAGCCTGGCTCCCGTAATGATGATTAAAAACCGGGACGGAGACGAGACTTATGGAAACCTTACAAAAGATTCCGTAAAAAAAATCCTCCGAGAGATAAAGAATAAAGAGCAGGAGGTAGCGCAATGAGAGTATTGGTAGGGCAGGGCAGCTGCGGCATCGCCACCGGTGCAAAAAAAACTGCGGATGAATTTGTAAGGCAGATAAATAATTTAGGGCTTACAAATGTGAAAGTGGATAAAACAGGCTGCATCGGCAGCTGCTTTTTAGAGCCTATTGTAGATATTTACGATGATGAGGGAAACCTAGAGATACGCTATATAAAGGTGCAGCCGGAAAAGGTCACGAATATCGTAAACAGGCATATAGCAGGCGGAGAGCCCGTTTGGGAATATGGGATCTTAGATGTGGACCAGAACTTCCTTTCAAAGCAGAAAAAAATCGTTCTCAGAAACTGCGGAGTGATCAATCCGGAGAGGATTGAAGAGTACATGGCGATGGGCGGATATGAAGCCGCAAAAAAGGTTCTGACGAGAATGACCCCGGAGGAAGTGATCGAAGAAATCAAAATATCCGGACTCAGAGGCAGAGGAGGAGCAGGCTTCCCCACATGGTTCAAATGGGATGCCGCAAAGAAAAACGAGGCGGACCAAAAATACATGGTATGCAACGCAGACGAAGGAGATCCGGGAGCATTCATGGATCGAAGCATTTTAGAGGGAGATCCTCACTCTCTTCTTGAAGGTATGATAATAGGCGCCTATGTAATAGGCGCATCTGAAGGAGTTATTTATGTAAGAGCGGAATATCCTTTGGCTATCGCACGCCTGGAAACCGCCATCAGGCAGTCTAAAGAGAAAGGCTTCCTGGGCAAAAACATACTTGGAAGCGGTTTTTCCTATGACATTAGAATAAAAGCCGGGGCCGGGGCATTTGTATGCGGGGAGGAAACCGCACTTATAGCATCCCTGGAAGGCGAACGGGGAATGCCGAGGCTAAAACCACCTTTCCCGGCACAAAAAGGCTTCTGGCAGAGGCCTACCAATATCAACAATGTAGAAACTTTTGCGAATATACCCTTTATCATCGCTAACGGCGGAGAGGTTTTCGGCTCCCTGGGAACGGAAAAGAGCAAGGGAACGAAGGTCTTTGCATTGGCCGGAAAAATAAAGAAAGGCGGACTTGTGGAGGTGCCTATGGGGCTCCCCATCAGGGATGTCATCTTTGAGATCGGAGGCGGCATCAAAAAAGATAAGAAGTTTAAGGCGGTCCAGATGGGCGGGCCTTCGGGAGGCTGCATACCGGCCGATATGGCGGATACGACAGTGGATTATGAATCCATTACAAAGACCGGCGCCATAGTCGGTTCCGGTGGCATGATAGTGATGGATGAAGACACCTGCATGGTGGATATGGCCAGGTATTTCCTCGATTTCACAAAGAAG
>JAKJCD010000047.1 GCA_022706625.1 Bacillota bacterium
CAGAGCAAAGACGTAATAAGCATCGTGGTGCTTATCGTAGGCTTTGTTTTGATCAGCAAATTGGGAGGTTTTGTCGCCGGGCAGGTAAAGCTCCTTTATGTAAAACAAATGGCCATGATGGAAGGGCTGCACGAGATGACTGTTGCCACATGCATGCAGGTCTTTCGAGAAGGGGTACAGGTTTTCTTTATAACCGCAGTGCCGATCATGGCTGCATTAGCGCTGACGGGAATCGTGATGACAGGAGTGCAGACCGGGTTTCTGGTGTCGGGGGATTTGCTGAAATTCAAATTCAGCAGGATAAGCCTGCTCCAGGGGATGAAAAGACTTATGTCTTTAAGGTCTGTGGTGCAGCTTGTAAAGTCCGTTATGAAAGTGCTGGTCATCATGTGGATAATCTATTCCAGCGTTAAAGGACTCTTGCTTATAACGCCTGATATACTTAACACCGGCATGGACAGAAGCATCCAATTCATGATTGACAGAATCATGGCCATGGTGTACAAGATATGTCTCTTTTTCGTAGCCGTTGCAGTGTTGGATTACTCATACCAGAAGTACGATTACGAAAAGAAGCTTCGGATGACAAAGCAGGAGATAAAAGACGAGTATAAGCAGACGGAAGGGGATCCTTTCATCAAGGGAAGGATAAGAGAAAAACAACGCAAGATGAGCCTGAACAGGATGATCCAGCAAGTCCCCTTTGCTGATGTGATCGTGCGAAACCCGACTCACTTTGCAGTTGCGCTGAAATATGATATCGACAAAGATCTTGCACCCATGGTGGTGGCGAAAGGACAAGACCACACGGCACGGCGGATTATTGAAGCCGCAGAAAGGAACCATGTGCTGATCACGGAAAACAAATTTCTTGCACAGAGCCTGTACCGGTCAGTGGAAATAAACGACTATATACCCCAGGAGTTTTATCAGGCTGTAGCCGAGATCCTGGCATGGGTGTATAGCAGCAGAGAAAAGGATAAGAAAGCATGGAACTGATCAAGAACGTAGTAGTAGTGTTTGTAATAATGATAATAGCATTTATTATCATTCCTTTGCCTGCGTTCTTCCTCGATTTTATGTTCATAATGAGTATTTCCGTTTCATTGATTATTTTATTAACCACAATGTTCATCAAAGGACCTCTCGAATTTTCAATATTCCCTTCACTGCTTCTCATCACGACCCTCATGAGGCTTGCACTGAACATATCATCCACAAGGCTTATCCTGTCAAACAGCGGACAGGCAGGCAAGGTCATCGAGACCTTCGGAACCTTCGTTTTGGGCGGGAATGCGATAGTGGGATTCATTGTCTTCATCATCATTTTCGTCGTCCAGTTCATCGTCATTACAAAGGGTGCCGAAAGGATAGCCGAAGTATCCGCAAGATTTACTCTTGACGCCATGCCGGGAAAACAAATGGCAATAGATGCCGACTTAAGCTCCGGCCTTATCGATGAACAGGAAGCCAAGTTAAGGCGAAAGACCATACAAAGAGAAGCGGAGTTCTTTGGAGCGATGGACGGCGCCACAAAGCTGGTCAAGGGCGATGCCATCGCCGCCATCATCATAGCTATGGTAAACCTCATAGCAGGGACCATAATCGGTATGGTACAGGGGGACATGGCTTTCTCCGAAGTGCTTTCCGTCTATTCCATCGCAACGGTGGGAGACGGGCTTGTGGCTCAGATACCGGCACTTATGATATCCACGGCAACGGGCATGATCGTTACAAGGGCTGCGTCGGAAGGGAACCTGAATCAGGATGTGAAAGAACAGTTCTTGTCTCAGCCCCGGGTGCTGCTCATATCCGGGTGCGTGGTTCTGACTATGTGCTTTATACCCGGAGCACCTGTTTTTCAGATCGTCATTTTGGGAAGTGCACTTGTCATCCTTGGGATAATGCTGATAAGGTCTGCCAGGTTAAAGGAACAGGAAACTATTAAAGAGGATCTTGACCGGCTTATGGCTGATGAAAGCAGCGAAGTAGATTACTACCGCAACATTGATAACGTTTATAATCTGCTTGGAGTCGAACCCATAGAAATGGAGTTCGGCTACTCTCTGCTGCCTTTGGTGGACGAAGCCAGCGGAGGCAGCTTTATTGACAGGATAGTGATATTCAGAAAGCAATTTGCCCTGGATATGGGTGTGGTGGTTCCTACGGTCAGGCTCAGGGACAACGGGCTTATAAGCCCCAACCAATACCTGATCAAAGTCAAAGGTGAGGAAGTAGCGAGAGGAGAAGTGCTGGTTGATTATTATCTGGCCCTCGACCCGGGCAACTGTACCGGTATTATTGAAGGAATAGATACTATAGAGCCGGCCTATGAAATACCGGCAAAATGGATCGCGGAAGGCGATCGGGATATGGCTGAAATATACGGGTATACGGTAATAGACCCGATCTCCGTAATCGTGACCCACCTGTCGGAGATAATTAAAAGGCATATTCACGAGCTCGTGACAAGGCAGGATATAAACACCCTGCTGCAAAATGTGGCTAAGTTTAACCCCGCCATTACTGAGGATGTAATTCCCGGCATCGTCAGTCTTTCGGATTTGCAGAAAATACTGAACAACCTGCTTAAAGAAGGCATCCCTATCCGTGACATGGAAAGCATTTTAGAAACCCTGGGTGAACACGGAGTCGCAATAAAAGATACGGATATGCTTACAGAATATGTCCGCCAAAGGCTTAAGAGGACTATTACCAGAAAGTATACCGACGGAAGCAATATTAAGGTAGTGACCCTTGATCAGGAGATAGAAAATACGATACTCAATTCTACGAAAAAAAGCGAGTATGGGACTTACCTGGCCATCGAGCCGCAGCTGGTCCAGAGTATCGTAGAGGGAGTTACGGAGCAGATCGGCAAATTGAAAGAATTGGTGGGACAGCCGGTTGTGCTGACCTCGCCGGTCGTCAGGATATATTTTAAAAGGCTAATCGATCAGTTCATACCAAACCTGACGGTATTATCATTTAATGAGATTGATGCTAATATAAAGATACAGGGCATCGGAGTCATACACGCAAAAGAATAGCAAAACCCCTTGTATGTGTATGCGGAAATACCGAGCTGAAAGCGAGGTGATTAAGAATGGAAGCTCCCGGGACAAACGAAGAAAAGGAAATAGAGGAACTGTGGGAAAAATATGCCGGCGGCAAGAACGTTGAAGCAAGAAACGAAATAGTGCTGAAATACACATGGCTCGTAAAGAGGATAGTGCTGAGGTTTAAAGGCAGTTACAGCAATTTCGGGCAAATGGATGACATGGTAAATCAGGGCATCATAGCGCTCATCGATTCCGTTGAAAGGTTTAACCCGGATTTCGGCAATAAATTCGAAAGCTTTGCTTCTTTAAAAATCAGAGGAGCCATTATAGATTACATGAGAAAGCAGGACTGGATCCCGCGAAACCAAAGAAACCTGGCAAAAGAGCTTGAAGAGGTGTACGGAGAACTCTATACACAAAACGGCCGGGAGCCGGCCAGAGAAGAAATCGCAGAAAAAATGGGGATCTCCCTGTTACATCTTGATAAGATCCTGCAGCAGAGGCACAATGCCATCATCTTATCCTACGAGGAAGCAATCAACGAAAAGATGATGGTGGCATCACCTCTTATACATAATTCGCAAGAAAAGACATCACCTGAACCGGAAGCACTGTACAATGAGCTTAAGTTAAAGCTTGTGGAGGCCATCGACCTTCTTAACGAAAAGGAGCGGCTGGTCGTTACACTATACTATTATGAGAACCTCAAACTCAAAGAAATCGCGGAAATACTGGGCGTAACCGAATCCAGAGTATCACAGATACATTCCGCAGCCATCATCAAAATGAAGAACCGGCTTAGTAGTTACTGATACAGACAGGGGGGAAAGAAAATGGTCAGAGGATTTTATTCAGCCGCATCCGGCATCCTATCCCGGCAAAAAGCCATCGATGTCATATCACACAACATCGCAAACGTAACAACAGCGGGATACAAGAGCCAAGCAACGGCGGAGAGCAGCTTCGGAGAACATCTGGTATCAAGGATGGGCCCGTCGGCAAAGACCTCGGAGAGCAATATCGGACCGGGATCATTTATGACCGTAAACGCGGAAGTCTACACGGACTTTGCGCAAGGGACGCTTGAGCATACCGGAAGAAGCGTAGATATGGCTATACTGGGGGAAGGATTTTTTGTTATCGAAAATGAAAAACACGGGGAAGTGCTTACCAGGAACGGACAGTTTGAGCTGGACGATAACGGCGATTTGATACTGCCCGGTGTAGGAAAGGTACAAAATGACGGGGGCCGCGGGATAAACCTGAAAAATACTAATTTTACTGTGGGAGCAGACGGCGCGATCCTGGTGGATGGAAAAGAAGAGGAAAGACTTTACATTGCGACAGGAGAGGATAACTCGGTTTTTACAAAAGCGGGAGAGGATTTCTTTAAAGTTGAAGGAGGCTGGCGCAAAGCCGACAAGGAGACTTACCGAGCTGCCCAGGGATACATTGAGAAAGCAAATGTAAATATGGCAAAGGAGATGAGCAGGATAATCGCAGGACAGAACCATTTCCAATCCTGTGCCCAGGTTTTAAAAATATATGATAAAATCAATGAGATAAGTGTAAACAGAATAGGCAATATCGGTTGATACTAAAGACCGCAGTTGCATGATATATACCGCGAGCCTATAGGCTCTGTGCAAGAAAGGAGAAGAAATGATAAGAGGTTTTTATACGGCTGCTTCCGGCCTTGTGTCTCAGCAAAACAATATGGATGTTATTGCAAATAATGTTGCCAACATTAGCACCACGGGTTTTAAACCTCAGCAGGTCGCATTTTCATCCCTGCTTCAGGAAAATATAAACAGCGGTTCCGGAAAAACCATCAACGTAGGGCATGGCATCAAGCCTGAAAAAATAAGTATGGATTTTACGCAGGGAGAATTGAAAAAAACAGACATGCCATACGACTTTGCAATCTTAGGCGAGGGGTTTTTTGCTGTTGAAAATGAAAGAGAAAAAACCACAAACTATACCCGGGACGGAAGCTTCGGAGTGCGGACAGAAGGGCAAAGGAGTTATCTGGCGGATGCTTCGGGGAATTATGTGCTGGATTCCGGCAATCGAAAGATTGAAATAGGAGAGAAGTATGATTACAAGCAGATCGGAGTCTTCAAATTCAAGAACCCCTACGGCCTTAAGCTTTCAGGTGGAAACCGGTATTCGGCCACGGAAGCATCGGGAAAGGCTGAGAGCGTTAAAAATCCTGAGATAAAGGTCGGATATCTTGAAAACTCCGCTGTACAAATAGCAGAGGAAATGGTGAGGATGATTGAAGCTTCCAAGAGTTTTTCCTTTGGATCGAAAGTCATACAGGCCGCAGATGAAATGGAAAGAGTAATCAATCAGCTCCGATAGCTGAAAGCCTGTTTTTAGAGGGATGAGGAGGAATATAAGCATGGATCAGTCGGCGATACCGGAGACCCGTCTTGGCGGAATAAGTGTTATCGTAAGCGATAACAATATGATTGGCTATATCAAACTCGAAAAGAAAACAGAGGAAGAAGGCCAGAGCGCCGGTCAGGATAAGGCTGAGGACGATAATGAAGTTGAGAGACATGAACTCCTGACAGAGGACCGTTTGAAGCAGGCTTTAAAGGAAAAGGGCATCACATTCGGGATAAAAGAAGACAATATCAGCATGCTGGTTAAAAGACCTATTTATGGATTAAAGATCGAAGTGGCAAAGGGGGAAGCCCCGGTTGATGGGGAGGACGGCCATGTGGAATTCTATGTAAAGAGGGATTCCGAATACAAGCCTGAATACAAAGATGAAGAAAAAATCGACTTTAAAAACCTGGAGCATTTTCAACAGGTAACAGAAGGACAGATGCTTTGCAAAATTATTAAAGAAACAGACGGCAAAAGCGGGAAAAATGTTTTCGGTACGGAGGTACCGGCAAGAAGAGGAAGGCCGCCTGTCTCGCCATTTGGGAAAAACACTGTTTTCAATGAAGATGGCACGATACTTTTTGCGGCGAAAAATGGAGTGGTCAGGTTTTTAAAGGATCACATCGACATCAACGAAGTGATGCAGATCCGTTCAAGTGTGGATCATATGACCGGCAATATCCGTTTTCCAGGTGACGTGATCATAGATGGAGATGTTCGCAACGGGTTCTCGGTCCGGTCGGGAGGCAGCATCATAATAAAAGGTGTGGTCGAAGGCGCCTATATAGAAGCTGACGGAGATATAAGTATAGGTAAAGGCATAAACGGCTCTGGAGGAGAAAAAGTCATAGCCGGAGGAAATCTTAAAAGCGGATATATCGAAAGCGCAAGGCTGCAGGTCGAAGGGAATATTACAACGGATTATATCATAGAAAGTGATATTAAATGCGGAGGAGACATTACACTGATAGGCAGAAATGAACTCATTATCGGGGGATCGATCAAACTTTCAGGAGAATTGACCGCAAAATTCATCGGCAACGAAAGAGAAAGGCCAACGAGGATAGAGATAATAGGAATAGTGTTTTCAGATGTCAAGGGTATCGAAGAAGCTAAAAAAGAAAGAGATGAATACACGGGCAGCGCAGCAAAACTTGTTGAGATACTGAAACAGTTCGATCTTTCGGCAGAATTGGATGAGGACGACCCCCGGACCGCACAGATAAGTCTTCTAAAACAGCAATTGTCTCTTTTTAAGCAAAAAATAGATGCGGCGAGCTTGAAAATAAAAAGACTGGAGGATGAGAGCCGGATCGAATATCCGGGAGCCGTTAAATGCAAAAAAAAGATATATCAGGGAGTGAAGATCTACTTTGGTAATGATATGTTTCAATTTGATCTGGATGACATAGAAAATAGCAGGATCTTCTGGTCAGACGGAGAAATTATCCACGGAGCTCTGTAAAGCATGGAGAAAGTCATAAACTACAGCTTGAGAGGTTGCAAGAGATAGGCGAAAGATATGGGAAGCATTAACTACAAAAAAATCGATGTGATGGATCCTGACTTCACGATGCTTGTCACTTCCACGGATGTAAAGATGGAGAATAACAAGATCATGCTTCATGGCGATGATTTTCCGCTCTTTGATCGTGAGTCCGTTGTAAAGATCATCGGGTATCTCAATGATGGGGTAACAGCCATGGAAGGGGTCGTCACCCTTTCCATCGATAAACAGCTCAATATTGACGTCACAAAGAAAAGTGAGACGAAAGACAGGAGATCCTATCTGAAAGTCAGGACGGATGCACCGGCGACTGTTCGAAAAGTGTGCTTTGGGGAAAAAAGCGGCAGGATAATGCCTTTAGATGAAAAAGTAAGACTCAGAGATATCAGCGTCGGAGGGATATGCTTCTTTTCCGACAGGGTTTTTCTTGCTAAACAAAGAATATACCTGGATCTCCATGGGATCAAAGAAGGGCTTAATGTGCAAGCACAGGTTTTGAGAAAGCAGCGCGAAAACAGGAGATACTCATATAGATATCGGTATGGCTGCAGATTTATCGGATTAAGCAACCTCAATCAGAGAATAATCTGCGAATATGTATTTAAAAAGGAACTGGAAAATTATCGCAAAGAGCAGGAGAAGGATTTAAAAATATACGATTGATTTCGGGAGAGCGGATAAAATTGGGATTAAAATTAATAAGCGAAAATTTAACAACGGAGGAACCGATATATGGCTAAAACAGTAGTTATCACGAATCAAAAAGGCGGAGTAGGGAAAACATCCACTGCAAGTGCCATTGCCAGCGGATTTCTGAAAAAGGGCTATAAGGTACTTGCTGTAGATCTTGATCCTCAGGGCAACCTGGGATTCTGTCTGGATGCGGAGATCGACAACAGCCCTACCGTATATGAGCTGATGAAGGGGACAGCCCGCATCGGCGAGGTAATACAAAAAAAAGGAGGGATCGACATAATACCCTCGAATATCCTGCTCAGCGGCGCCGAATTGGAATTTACCAAAATGGGAAGGGAATTCCTTCTAAGGAACGGAATAAGCTCTGTAAGGGATAATTACGATGTGGTAGTCATCGATACTCCGCCGGCATTGAACATCTTAACCGTAAACGCTTATACTGCAGCGGATTGTCTGATAATACCCATGGTGCCCGAAATTTTAAGCCTCCTCGGCATTTCACAGCTTCGTGAGACTATCGAACTGGTGAAGAGCGTCTATAATCCAAGGATTGAGGTTCTTGGCATTCTTCTCAACAAGTATGACAGGCGCAGGGTTCTGACCCGGGATGTGGAGGAAATGGCTGAAATGGTAGCAAAAGAGCTTAAGTCCAGGGTTTTCAAAGCTAAAATAAGGTCATCGGTAGCCGTGGCGGAAGCTCCTGCTCACGGCGAAAGCATATATCAATACTCCGCAAGGTCCAATGCGACCAGGGACTACCTTGATTTTATCGATGAACTGATTTCTGAGAAAGGGATGAAGTTACATGGCAAAAAAAAGCAATAAGACAGAGCAGGTATTAAAGCTCATCACAAAAGAGGAAGAGGGGCAAAACCCGCAAGAGGAAGCACCCCTGCCAGAGGTTGAAATCAGTGTTAAACCGGCAGAAAAGAAAGAGCATAAGATAGAAACAAAATTGAAGATAGAAATAGAACCCGAGTTTGAGATCAAACAGCAAAAGAAAGCTGATGAAGCATCAGAAACCGATCCATTAGCCGGTTATGGCGGTGTTATGTATCAAGACGGAAAAGTATGCCTTGTCAACCTTACCGAACACCTGGTAAAAGAAAGCGCGAAGGAAGTGATGAAAAGGCTTAACGTATGTGACTGCAATTCATGTACCCTTGATGTACTTGCTCTTGCTTTGAACTCGCTGCCGAATAAGTTTATAACTACCGATGCCGGAAAACAGTACCTTAAACTTGAAACATACAAGAAACAATATGAGACGGATATCATCGCAGCGTTAGCGAGAGCCTGTGTGCGCGTGAAAGCGTGTCCGCGTCACAGAAAGCAGGTATAAAAATGTTTAATATTTACGAGGAGCTGAACGATACACATATCGATGTATTGCGTGAAATCGGGAACATCGGAGCCGGGAATGCTGCCACTGCGCTGGCGGACATACTGGACGACAGGGTAGAAATCAGCATCCCGATCGTAAGGGTCACCGATTTTGACACCGCTGTCAATGCCTTGGGAGGGGCAGAGTCCATGACCGTCGGGGTGATGCTGAACTACTACGGCGATGCAAACGGAATGATCATGTTTTTGATAAACATGGATGATGCAAAACTAGTAATGAAAATTTTGCTTCAGGGCTACGGCGAAGAGGATGAAAATGAGATCACTGAAATGAAGCTTTCCGCTATTAAAGAAATCGGGAATATTCTTGGGTCCTCATATATCGGTTCGATAGCGACCTTGACGGGATTGCAGATAGAATTATCGATCCCATATGTGGCCATCGATATGGCAGGGGCGCTTATGAGTGTTCCTATTATTGAATTTGGTGCAGTCGGGGATAAAGTGATGTTTATTGAAGAGAGCTTCTCCGGGAGGGAACACAACCTAAAAAGCAACGTAGTTATGTTCGCACAAGTTGACACATTAAGAATCATCATGGAAAGATTGGGAATCGGAATATGAGCCAACAGCGGACAGTGGGGATTTCAGATTTTGTCGCAGCGAAAGGCCCGGATATTTTAGTAACTTATGCCTTGGGTTCCTGTGTCGGCATTTGTCTTTATGACAGCAAGCTTCAAATCGGAGGCTTGTCACATATAATGCTTCCGGACAGTAATCAGTTTTCAAAAAATGAAATAAACCGGATGAAATTTGCGGATACGGCGATCGCTGATTTAGTCAGCGATATGAGGCGGCTGGGGGCTGACATGCGTCGAATTACAGCAAAGATAGCAGGCGGAGCAAAAATGTTCCAGACACAGCCGGGCAGCCAGATCGGATCAATAGGCGACAGAAATGTGGACAGTGTAAAACAGGTCCTAAAAGATTTGCATATTCCTTTGACTGCTGAAGACACGAGGCAGAACTACGGCCGCACAATCCATTTTTACCTGGGTACGGGAATAATGAAGGTGAGCTCTTTGAATAGAGGAACTACGGAATACTAACAGCTTATCCGCAACGGGTAAAACAAACAGAAGAAGATCCTGTATACAGTTTGATTTTTGAGTAAACCCGAGAGAATATGAAAAAAATGATCGAAAAGCCTTATGTCAAAATTTCAAATAGTATGCTTGAGGATATCCGGGAAGCGTCAAAACAGGCAGACTCACTGGAAAAGCTTGCAGTGTCTGCTGCAAAGACTGCCGACAGGCTAAAAGAAAGTGCTGCCGAAGCTGAAAAGGCCAAGGCTCCTGCAGTTTTTGCAGGAGCCGGCCTGGTTCAATGCCGCGGACAAGTGAATGTACTGCTGAACTATATGGAAGACATAGAAAGATCCTTCACATGGTTATTTGATATTGTTAAACTGATTGAAAGCATAATGTTCCGGGCAAACATCCTAACTCTCAATGCTGCTGTGGAAGCGGACAGAGCAGGGCAATACGGGAAGAGATTCAGCACCGTTGTCGCAGATACCAGAGATTTAGCGGCTGCCTGTGCCAATGTTGTTTCGGAAACCAAGCAACTGTATGAAGAGTCTGCGGGCAAAATTCGGTCGGCAGCAAAAACCGCAAATGATACCGCTGAAACCCTCAAAACCATGACCGAGGAATTCGGGATCCTGGCAAACCTGATGACGAATATAGCCGGCTCGCTGAGCGACGGAGCATCGTTGTATGAACAAACAAGCAGAGACATGGAAGAGCTTTCCGGATCCTTAAATAAGCGTTTATCAAAAGCTGCAAAGAGTGCCGCACAAATCCAGGACTCAGCCATGGAGTCAGGGCCGGAACCGGTTGACAACTTTGAAGATGATTTCACCGCAGCGCCCAAAATCCTGTTCAGTGATAACGAATTAGATAAATACTGATCTTCGCCAATTCCGGCCCGTTTCGTTTAGTGTTAATGATCTATGTTTACAAATTTAATCAAAAAAGCTATATATTCATGTTATAATACTTTCCTGTGAGGAAACCTTATGATTAAAAAGCTGATCCCTTTTTTGGGTGAATACAGAAGATATGCTGTGCTGGCTCCGCTGGCCATAGTTTGTGAAACCGTGGATTATGTACTGACAGTCGGTGGGATGATGGCGGCCATGGCCGTTCTGGCATTGGTCTTCGGTGCTGCTGCCGGAAGGTTCGCCGCCATGGCGGCCACAGGCTATGCAAAAAACCTCCGGCAAAGCCTTTTCAAGAAGGTGCAGGAGTTTTCCTTCTCGAACATGGACAGGTTCAGCACGGCTTCGCTGATCACACGGCTTACTACGGATGTGACCAACACACAGAATGTAGTAATGCTGATGCTT
>JAKJCD010000048.1:0-279 GCA_022706625.1 Bacillota bacterium
CAACTATTTACGACTTTGGATGCCTGTTTTAGTTGCCTCCGGCGGGGAAGCAGCCGGCCGGGGCTGGCAAGGGGACGCTTTGTTTGCCACCTTGCCGCCCATTTTGCCATATGGCTTTAATTGTCAGGCTGAATGATCTCTACATTGTTTGCCTGAAAAGCATTTTTCCACTCCTCCGGCAAAGGTTTATTGACCACCACCGTATCGATCTCATCGATACGGCCTATCAGCGCAAAGGACGTCTTGTTGAATTTCGTATGGTCAACTACCAGGTATGTG
>JAKJCD010000048.1:289-11255 GCA_022706625.1 Bacillota bacterium
TTTTAAATGAATGGATCGGCAGGAAATAAAAGCTTTATCAACAAAGTATTGCCTCATGTCA
The DNA here is from genome assembly GCA_022706625.1 of Bacillota bacterium. Lineage (GTDB taxonomy): Bacteria > Bacillota > Clostridia > Peptostreptococcales > Anaerovoracaceae > UBA1426. Next base: position 351 of record JAKJCD010000048.1, read on the forward strand.
TTTTCGGTATTTTTGCCTACGAATGACAAGGAACTGCTGTCAAGGATCCCGCCGACCAACAGCAGCCGCACAGATTCAGAATCGGATAAAAGGTTGGCTATTTTTAGGGAATTGGTTATTACTGTGATCTTCTTGTTTTTAATTTTTGTTGCTATGTATAGGGAAGTGGTGGAAGCATCAAGGAAAATCGAATTGCCATTCATTATGATCCTTGCACATTCGTTAGCAATGATTTCTTTATCCTTGACCATGATTTTTTCCCTGAGTCTTACATCAAGATCGCTTTGGACGATATCCTCGATATAGGCGCCGCCGTATATACGTTTTAAAAAACCCTCGCTCTCAAGCTGTGAAAGATCCCTGCGGATCGTCTCTTCGGTAATGTTGAAAAGCTTTGCCAGCTCAGCTACTGTTGCGCTCTTCTTTTCTGTAATGATTTCTTTGATTTTATTCTTTCTGGTAATTGCCAGCATTTGAACACCCTTTTCTTTTATTAATATTTTATTGCAAAGATGATTTGCAGCCCGTTCTGTTAAACATCTCCGGCAGCTACTAGCTTACATGCGATATTATAATGAGTTAATTTATGTTTGTACAGGGTTTATTGGGAATTTAGAATAAAAAACAAATTAAATAAAGAAAAAACAAAACAAATCAATAAAAAGTAATTGACAAACCATAAGCTATAAGCAATAATTATGGTATCTTGCCAAATATAATGAGTCTAAGACCAGGCCAGAACAGGCCTTGAAACCAATACAAAAGCCCTCTTGAGGGCATTGACGCCGGTGTGGGCAGAGCCGGTGCGGGCACAGCAAAGGTAAATTAACACACTAAAGAAAAAGTTACTGTAAGCCGCATCAAAAGGCAATAAACAGGAGGCAATAAAGATGTACGAACGCCCAAAATACATGCCGGAGTTCATGGCGAAAAAAATGATATGCGAGATAGGAAAACGCATGTATGACCGGAGTTTTGTGGCTGCCAACGACGGGAATATATCCGTCAGAACCGGTAAGGATACGGTGATATGCACTCCTACAGGGGTTTCAAAAGGATTTATGACACCGGATATGCTTGTAAAAACAAATCTTAAAGGCGAAAAAATAGCCGGTACCTTAAAGGTTTCATCGGAAATAAAGATGCACCTGCGCGTATATCATGAAAACTCCGCTGCCTTGGCCATCACCCATGCCCATCCTCCTGTTGCTACATCTTTTGCCATAGCCGGGATCCAATTGGATAAAGCCCTGCTGCCCGAAGCAGTGGTCATGCTTGGAACCGTTCCCATTGCGCCTTATGCCACTCCCGGGACGGAAGAAGTGCCGGATTCCATCGCACCCTACTGCAAAGACTATAATGCGGTCCTTCTTGCCAATCACGGAGCCCTCACCTGGGGCAGCGACCTGACGGAAGCATTTCACCGTATGGAATCCCTGGAACATTATGCAACCATAATGATGTATACATCGAATATTATCGGAAAGACCAACGAATTGAGCTGCAGCCAAGTGGATAGGCTCATCGAGATCAGAAATAATATGGGGATCACTGCCGGAGGAGTGCCTGTATGCTCGGCGAAAGAAACCAATAAAGGGCCGTTTTCATGAATAATGCCCAGGCTCTGATCCATGGGGACCTCCATACCGGCTCCATATTGATTAAGGAAGACTCCATGAAAGTCATCGATCCGGAGTTCGCCTTCTACGGCCCCATGGGATATGATATCGGCAATGCGACAAAGCAGCATTAAGGAGGTTCACGTATGTCTTTTAGCGTATTAGAATTTGCGGCGGTAAAGCTGGACGACGAAAAGAGCGAATTGATCATCCTTGATCAGACTCTTTTGCCCAACGAGACTAAATACCTTCATTTGACGACTCAAGAGAGCATTTGGGAAGCTATCTATAAGCTTAGGGTCAGAGGGGCTCCGGCTATCGGCATCGCCAGCGGATACGGGATATATCTGGCGGCAAAGCTGAGCAGGGCCGACGAATTTGAGAGTTTTTACGATGAGTTTAAGAAGGCGAAGGCCTATTTGGCATCTGCAAGGCCCACAGCGGTGAATTTGTTCTGGGCATTGGACCGGATGGAGCGCTGCGTCCTTACAAATAAGGAGAAAAGCGTAAACGAAATAAAGAAGGCCTTGCTTTCGGAAGCCAACGCCATCAGGGATGAGGATGAGGAGGTTTGCAGAAAGATAGGAGAACATGCTCTGACCTTATTAAAACCGGGCATGGGGATATTGACACACTGCAATGCAGGCACCATAGCCACGGCAAAATACGGTACCGCCTTAGCCCCGATTTACCTGGGACATGAGAAGGGCTACGGGTTCAAGGTCTTTGCCGATGAAACAAGACCTTTGCTTCAGGGAGCCAGGCTCACATCCTGGGAGCTTAAGGAAGCAGGAGTGGATGTGACCCTCATCTGCGACAATATGGCATCTATAGTTATGAAGAACGGCTGGGTAGACGCTGTGGTGGTGGGCTGTGACAGGGTAGCGGCAAACGGGGATGCCGCAAACAAGATCGGGACCTCCGGGGTGGCCATCTTGTCAAAACACTACGGCATCCCGTTTTACGTACATGCACCCCTATCTACAATAGATATTAATACTCCCACGGGAAAGGATATCCCTATAGAGCTCAGACCGGGAGAGGAGATCTATAAAGCCTGGTATGCAAAACCCATGGCGCCGGAGGGAGTCAACACCTATAATCCGGCATTCGATGTGACCGATGCAGATCTGATCACTGCGATCATCACAGAAAAAGGCATACTCTATCCTCCATATACCGAGAGTATAGCCGAGCTTTTCTAGCTTGTCTGTATGCGTCGAAAAACAGCTGCAAATCTCATTAATTTAACAAGCATGCATAATGTTGCATGCAAAAATATTGTCATGCCTTGCAGGATATTGCAAGGCTAAGTGTAAAATTGCATTTTAACCGGGAAATAGGGCGAAACAGCAGTATTGGCACCTCTTTTGCTTAATAAGTCTGTAAGTCAAGCCATGAAGAGATCTGGGGTACGATGGCACGATAGGAAAACCGGCCGAACCATTGTCGGTATTAACAAAAAGGTAGCTGGCAGCATTTTGTTTTATTGGAATAGAAAACAAAATTGTCTGAATACTTTTTGACAAAACCACACTAAAGTGCTACACTGTGTATGTGTATGCCGTATTTCTGCGGATCAATAAAAAAGGAGGAATAATATGGATCTATTTTCGAACAGCTCTGTTTACAATTTTTCAAAAGACAACGTTCCGGCGCTCAGGGTCAAAGCTCCGGCAACGCTTGATATCGAGACTCTGGACTGCTTCTCTAACCAGCTCAGAAATCCGGAAGATACTATCGAGCAGCTGGATTGGGATAGGATCAACCCTGCAACGGGGCCGGTTTATATTGAAGGCGCCGAACCCGGCGACGCATTAAAGGTGACTGTGAACCGCATCGATCTCAATGAAAAAGGCACAGTCTGCTGCCTGGAAAACGAAGGCGTACTTGGTCACTTGTTCAAGGGCAGTCATATAAGAGTGGCCCCGGTCAAGGACGGCTATGTCCATTACCTGGATCTTAAAATTCCTGTAAAGAAGATGATAGGTGTAATAGGTGTGGCGCCGGCAGGCGATCCCGTCAGCAACGGTACCCCCGGCCCTCACGGAGGCAATATGGACACCCTTATGATCACCGAAGGCGCAACAATATACTTTCCGATTTTCGCACCGGGCGCATTATTCGCCCTTGGAGACTGCCATGCTGTGATGGGAGACGGCGAGATAGGCGTATCAGGGCTGGAGATTCCGGCAAAGATCAATGTCACTTTGGAAGTCGTCAAGGGAAAGGCTCCCAAATATCCGATTCTGGAAGATAAGGAAAGCTTTGCAATCATCGTATCAAAACCCACTGTTGACGAGGCCATCGCTCATGCGACAGAACTCATGTGCGAATTTTTAGAGCAGAGGCTGACCTCTTATACACGTCCTGAGATCGTTATGCTTATGAGTCTGACAGGCGATGTGAGAATCAGCCAGGTTGTTGATCCGGAAAAGACGGTACGTTTTGTTTTCCCGAAGAAATATGCAGCAGGCGCAGAATTCTAACAGTTTATTCGTTATTTTAATATATTTTAAAAATTTTATAAGGAGGATTAAAACATGTCAGAAAACAAAAGCCTGGAAAGTCTGGGATATAAGCAGGAGCTTAAACGATCCCTTACTACCAAAGACTTGGTTGTATACGGGCTGATTTTCATGGTTCCCATCGCTCCCTTCGGGATTTACGGAACGGTAATGTCCATTTCCGAAGGAATGGTTGTACTTGCCTATATGATCGGTATGGTAGGTATGATCTTCACTGCTTTCAGCTATTGGAGGATGTCGGAAGAGTTCCCTGTCTCCGGTTCCGTCTATGGTTATGCGACACATGGTATCGGCAAGGCCGTCGGGTTTGTATCCGGCTGGGCGATCCTTTTGGACTACATATTAGTTCCCGCGCTGCTTTATGTCGTAGCCGCCGTCGCAATGGGATCCGTGCTGCCCGGAGTTCCTTTCTGGGTCTGGGTCGTAGGTTTTGTAGCGTTCAACACCGTTATTAACGTCATCGGTATCGAGTTTACATCCCGCTTAAACTGGATAATGCTGGTTTACGAAGTCATAGTATTTATTATATTCTGCGGTGCTGCTATCCATTACATAACCACGACTCCCGGCGCTGAATTCACTTTTAATCCGATTTTCAACGCCGACAAATTCAGCATAAGCATCGTGCTTTCCGCCGTATCCGTCTGCGTACTGTCCTTCCTCGGGTTTGATGGTATTTCCACGTTAGCGGAAGAAACAAAAGGAGGCGCCGATTCCGTGGGCCGTGCCAGTATTTGGGCCTTGTTCCTCGTGGGCGGCTTCTTCTTCGTGCAGACATATTTGGCTGCCTGCGTGATTCCCTGGGAAGGGATTACCACCTTCAGCGACATCGACAGCGCTTTTTATGAAGTTGCCGAAGTAGCCGGCGGAGCTGCTGTGATGTGGATATGCGCTATCGCAACGGGTCTTGCCTGGGGTATCGCCGACTGCCTGGTGGCTCAGGCTGCCATTTCAAGGATCATATTCTCCATGGCAAGAGACGGCTTCCTTCCCAAACCCTTAGCCAAAGTCCATCCCAGGTTCAAGACGCCCCATGTGGCTACGATCCTCATCGCTATCATTTCCTTGATAATCACCTTAGGATTTACTCAGGGGATACAGGATCTGGCGGAGCTAATCAACTTCGGCGCTCTGTCGGCATTTATCATACTGAATTTCACCGTGATCTACTACTTCTTCTATAAGAAGAAATCAAGGAAGTACTGGAAACACCTGATACTGCCATTGATTGGATTATTTGTAATCGGCGTGGTATGGTTCAGCCTTTCGGCTCAAGCCATGAAATTGGGTCTTTCTTGGACCGTCATCGGTATAATCCTCTATAACTTTATAGTCAGGATCAAGAAAAAGGATATCAATCTGGAAGTATAATCACCGGCAAATCAGTTATCGCATTTCGATGGGCAGAGCTTCTCTGCCCATCTTTTTAGTCTGTTGGGGTCGGTCCCGGCCTTAGTGTCAAGTCCTTTTTTGTGTGTAAATTCGTTCGGCTACGCTTTTCGTTTTCGGTAATAACAGATACTTTCTTGTCGTGCTGTGATGGTAGGGTCGCATTTATTCCACGGTCCTGTTGACATGGGGCCCCTGACCCTCTGGACTCCCTTTTTTCAGGCATAAATAGACTGCTCTTTTGGGCGTCCTTTCTGCCGCCAAGAGTTTACCAGAGGGTCAACCCCATATAAACAGGCTTTCGCGGCATAAACGCCACTTGCTATTCATGTGAGTTTATTCAGATTCGATGATTACTCTTCTGTCTTACTCTTTGTAAAAGCATTAAGCTGCTTTTAATAGCTTTACCTGCTCTTTAGCTATCTTAATAAGCTTTGGTTTGATTTCATTGATTGCATCGATACACTTCTGTTTTGTAAATAATGCGGTTTATAGTTGGATGTGCGAAGTGGAATCCTCATTGCTTTTTCTTTGATAGTTATCAAAAATCACGGACGTAACTTCAAAAGGCAACGCAAAAAGATAACTGGCTTGAATTTCGTTGCTTTTTAAGGGTTTCCTTGCCCTTTTTTGCAGTAAAAGCAACGCATTTTTAAGAAATATTCGATTTCCGTTGCCTTTTTCGTTGGAAAGGCAACGGAATACGGTCCCCTTCCCGAAATCACGTTGCTTTCTATGGGTTTTTCTGATCTTTTTGATGGTAAAAGCAACGAATATTCGTTTATATGGTAAAATCCGTTGCCTTTTACCATATAATGTTAGTTGAATTTGTTTCGACTTTCCGCATAAGGCCTTCCCTGTGCTGAGATGGACAAAAGAAAAAAGAGAAATACTGAAGCTGAAGTTGAGTTAATTAACAAGTTGGAATAGCCACAGTTGCGCCCTATTTATTGTCCCGGGTGTTAAAACGTGGTAGAATATCAAATATCAATACCCTGAGGAAGGATTGGTAAAAAACGTGCATACAGACGAATTTGGAGTCTCGCGGGTGATTGAGCCTAAGGTTTCACTTCCACAGCCGGCATGGAAATTGGACAATACGATGGTGCTTGGCAGCAATGAACTCCTTGTTGATGTGAAGATATTAAACATCAACAGGGTCAGTTTCAATGAGATCCTTGAAAGCGCAGATTACCGGGAGGAGAGGATCAAAACCAGGATCCTTGACATAATTGAAGAAAGGGGGAAACTCCACAACCCGGTAACAGGCACCGGCGGGATGCTGTATGGCCGGGTGCTTGCAATGGGAGAAAACTACCCAAACAAGTACAATATAAAGGTCAACGATGAAATCATTTCATTGGCATCTCTGTCTTTAACACCTATAAGGGTGGATGAGATCCTGTCTATAAATTATGAAACCGCTCAGCTTGAGGTCGAAGGAAAGTGCATTCTCTTTGCCAATTCCCCTGTGACAAAGAAACCGGAAGACATTCCTTTAAAGCTGGCAGTCTACGCTTTGGATGAAGCGGGGGCGCCCTGCCGAACATATAAGATAGTTAAGCAAAACCAGCATGTGCTGATAATCGGAGCTAACGGTAAAATAGGGCTGTTATGTACTTATGCCGCAAAGGACAAGCTTGCCGGGACCGGCCGGATTACCGGCCTCGTAAAAAGCAAGGAAAGCAAAAAACAGCTGGAAAGGTATGGCGCCTTTGATGAAGTCATAGTTATGGATGCCGCAAACCTCAAAGACTTTTACGGCCGGAATAACGATAATATAGAAAAATACGACATCGTGATAGACTGCGTGAATTCGTTAAACACTGAAATGGCAAGCCTGCTGGCAGTCAAGAATAAAGGCATAATATTCTTTGCTTCTCTCAGCAGCGATTATAAAATGACGTCTCTGACAGCTGAAGGGATAGGTAAGGAGGTAGAAATAATACCTTACACCGGATATCTTGAAGGGCATGCAGATTATTCTCTCAACATGATAAGGCATTATGAAGATCTGTTCGAGCTTCTGCGTTTTCGCTGCGAAAAGGAACATAGGCATGGGGAGATCCATTATAAGCATAGTGTTAAAAAAACTATCGAAGGCTCCGCTCTGACAGAAAAGTATATTTATGCCGGGGAAGAATCGGGAAGAGTTTTACAGAAGGCCCTCAGGGTCTCGGAGTATAATTCCAATGTTTTGATCTATGGCGAATCAGGGGTGGGCAAGGAGATAATTGCCAAGATAATACATCAAAACAGCACGCGTAAAAGTTTTCCGATCATCAAAATAAACTGTGCCTCCATACCGGAAAATCTTCTCGAATCCGAACTCTTCGGATACGAGAAAGGCTCCTTTACCGGGGCCAGCACATCAGGAAAGATCGGCCTTTGGGAGGCTGCCCAAAACGGGACGCTGTTCCTGGATGAAGTCGCTGAGCTTTCTATGAACTTTCAGGCAAAGCTGCTTCGGGCGATACAGGAAAAGGAAATCATCCGTGTGGGGGGCATCTCGCCTATAAAAGTAGACGTGAGGATAATAGCCGCAACCAATAAAAACCTGGAGTCTTTGATGCGCCAGGGCTTGTTCAGAGAGGACCTTTACTACAGGCTCAATGTATTCCCGATAACGATATCGCCTCTCAGACAGCGAAAAGAGGATATCATTCCTTTGGTTCGCTGGTTTATCGCAAGGTATAACAAAGAGTTCTGCACATTGAAAAGGATAACAAGGCAGGCAGAAGTACAGCTTTCGAGCTATCCTTTCATGGGAAATGTTCGGGAACTGCAGAATCTGATCCAAAGGCTGATCATAAATTCTGAAAAGGATATCATTGGAGTGAAAGATGTCATAGCCGCCACATCTTTTGAAATTTGTAAGGAAAATACGTTACCAGTAAGTATGCCGGATTCCGGCCGTCGTCAGGATATAGACCCGGCAGCACTGCAGAGCCGGTCATCACTTAAGGATATGATCAAGGAGACAGAGGAAGCAGTTTTCAGAGAATACAAACGGAAATATGGTTCGACCAGGCGGATTGCCAAAGTACTTGGTATCAGCCAATCATCAGTGGCAAGAAAGCTCAAGCAGTACGGCTTAAACTCAAGTGAGTCATTTTTGGATTGAATAATGAACATAACAGGCAGATAGAGTAAGATATTGCAACGTTTAGAGCAAATTTGAGCCGAATTGGATAGTGAGTCATATATTCATCAGCGACTAATATATGACTCACTATTTGTTTTAAAACCCACTAAATTCAATATAAACCTTCTTGGCATATAAATTGCTTTAAATATTACAATGAGCCTTTTGAGGCGTCTGAGTGGAAACAGGCAATACAACGCATAATAGTTGCGAAGCCCAAAGCCCTCATAACTGCGATATGCAATGACACATTGCTATATGGTTATTTCATAAGAGTGAGAGGAGAAAATCATGAAAATGAAAAAGGTATTGGTGCTGGTATTGATTATTGCGATGGTGGGGTCGCTGACATTCGGCTGCGCAAGAGGCGGCGGAGGCGGCGGCGAGGTGTCCGACGACAGTCCCATCGTCATCAAAGTCGGGCATACCGATACATCCGCAAGATCCACAAACGAAAGCATTTTGTGGCTTGCAGACTACATGAATGAAAAAACAGACGGCAGAGTAATAGTTGAAGCTTATCCTGACGGGCAGTTGGGCGATGATCCTGAGATGTGTAAAGGTCTTCTGCTGGGGACCAATCAGGTCTACTTCGGGCTATGCGGAGTACTGGGCGGCATCGTCGGACCAAAGCTTGATATCCTTGACCTGCCCTTCCTGTACAATTCTTATGATGAATGGGAAAAGGGCAGCTTTGAAAAAGGAGGTCTCGACATCTACAACGAATTGCTCGAGGGATCCGGTTATACGGTAGTTGACTTCATGTACAACGGCATGATGAACCTGTGCAGCTCAAAGAAGGTCTATCACAATTCTGCGGACATGGCCGGTTATAAAGTCCGCGTCACAGCAAGCGAACTCAACGTAAAAATATTCAAAGCACTGGGCGCCAACCCCACACCTATGGCATGGGGCGAGGTTTATACTTCTGTAGTACAAGGTGCCATTGACGGTCTTACCCACTCCCTGGGCGTATTCAACGATTTTGCTTTCTATGAGTATGCGCCGTACATAACGCTGTCTGAGCATCAAAGCTCTCCGTACACCGTCGTTATGTCTACTGATTATCTTGAATCGCTTCCTGAGGACATCCGCGATATATTCCTTGACGGGCTTCACCAGGCATGCGCAATGCAAAGGGAGGCGGAGCGAGAGTTAGAAATCTCCTATGTGAAAGATTTCGAAGCTAAGGGCGCAACGGTATATACAAATACCATTGAGGAAAAGGCTGCTTTCTACGAACTCTGCAAGGACATTTATTCAGCTCAGAGAGAAGTCACCGGCGCCGATGTGTTTGACAGATTCCTTGCAACAGCAGGTAAATAGACCATTTAACAAAGCGTTTTGATTGATCATTTTCTTGACTTAAAGATTTGAATAGCTTAATGCATAGGGGTTGGGCATTCTGCCCGACCCGTATGCATTAAGAACGCAGCATTTCAAGAATAATAAACGGGGCCGAGCAGCCGGCTTGTTTGGAAATAATGAGACAGGAGGAAAAGATGGGAAAGAACCGAATCGGTTTTATATACAATCACCTTGAAGAGATCATCCTTGTCGCAATGTTTGCGGTCATGGTCGCGGTCATATTTATTCAGGTAATAATGCGGTATGTCTTCAACAACTCCCTTTCCTGGTCGGAAGAGCTCGGGCGGTTTATGTTTGAGTGGCTCACCTGGATCGGGATGAGTATCGGGGCAAAAAAGGGCCAGCATATCAAGATCACGATGCTGGTGGATAAATTTCCTTTTAGACTTGCCCAGGCAGCAAATATATTATCTGAAATCATAGTTATCGTCATATGCGGCCTGACTATGATATACGGCGTAGAATTGGCCCGGATGTTTGCAGGAGCACTTTTTACCAGCATGAAGATAAGCCTTGCCTGGGGCTATGCATCGGTTGTTGTGGGTTGCGGTCTGATGATAATGCGTTCGGTCATATCGGCGGTTCGGTCGATAAAGGCTCTTAAAGATGGTGAACTCCCTGAAATAGCTGAAGGAGGAGGTGTTGCTTAATGGGTACGGCAGTATTATTCGTCGTATTATTTGCCATGCTCTTCCTGGGTGTCCCCGTGGGTTTTGCCATAGGCGGAGCAACAATGGTCGCAATGTACTTCTTTACCAATATGAACATGGTCACTGTGGCACAGTTTTGTTACAGCGGGATCAACTCATTTACTGTAATGGCGATTCCATTCTTCCTGCTGGCGGGGGTAATAATG
>JAKJCD010000049.1:0-279 GCA_022706625.1 Bacillota bacterium
TATCGGTATTATTGCTGTCTATCAATGGTTTTGAAAGGAGGGGATGATCATGAGCATCAAAGAGATAAAATTGACCGAGCTTACTAAGAATGCCGGTTGAGCGGCAAAAATAGGGCCTGGCGCCCTGGCACAAGTTTTGTGTCATTTACCGAAATTTCATGATCCGAACCTGCTGGTCGGTTTTGATAACAACGACGATGCTGCCGTGTATCTAATAGACGATAACACCGTCCTTATTCAAACTGTAGACCTGTTTCCGCCAATGGTGGACGATCCTTA
>JAKJCD010000049.1:372-11103 GCA_022706625.1 Bacillota bacterium
TTGTCCGAGCCATAATGCAGGGAGGATATGAAAAAGTGATCGAAGCCGGAGCCGTTATAGCCGGCGGCCATAGTCTGAAGGATCACGAGCCTAAATACGGCCTTTGTGTCACCGGATTTGCGAAACCGAAAGAAATCATCACAAACAGCGGCGCGAAAGCCGGAGATATCCTTATTCTGACCAAAGCTCTGGGGACGGGGATTTTGACTACAGCCGCAAAAGCGGGATTGATAACCAAGGAAACGGAAGAAGCGATAATAGCTTCTATGGCTATGCTCAATAAGAGCGCTTGCGAAATAATGAAAAGCTATTCTGTAAAAAGCTGTACGGACGTAACGGGCTTTGGGTTTCTGGGACATGCTTATGAGATGGGCGCCGGCAGCGGCGTCACCATGGAGCTTGACGCCGCCGCCATGCCCCTATTTCCCGAAACCCGGAGCATGGCGAGGATGGGCATCATCCCTGCCGGCGCCTACGCCAACAGGGCCTTCCTTGAGGACAAGCTCCTGATCGATCCTGCCGTCCCGACGGACCTCCTTGATATCCTTTTCGATCCCCAGACCTCCGGAGGCCTGCTGATCGCTGTCGCTAAAGAACATGCAGAAGGACTGCTTGACGATATGAAAAAACAAAACCCGGCATCAACCGTTGTTGGCCGGGTCGTTGCAGCTGAAAACTACACCATCCATGTTGTATAACGAACCTATTTATCAGGAGCAGGCTTGAAATCGGTATTATTCAAGCCTGTTTTATTTCGCCCTTTTATCGCGCTATTATTTTCTTTATAGCCTCTACTGTGTAATCAACCTCAGAAGTCGTATTCCAATGTCCGAAGGCAAACCGGACAGTCCCCTTAGGAAATGTTTTAAGGGTCCGGTGGGCCATCGGAGCGCAGTGCAGTCCGCACCGGACCATTATGCCGAACTCGTCGTCAAGTCGGAAAGCGACTTCCGCATTATCCATCTCCGGAAAATCCAAAGATACAACAGGACAGCGTTCCTCATCCGCACCGGGCCCGATTATGCGGACGTCCTCACAGTTTTCAAAAGCAGCCATAAACAATTTTGCAAGCTTTAGCTCTTCCGATCTTATCTCATCTATACCTATTTCTGTTATATAATCCAGTGCGGCAGACAGTCCCAGGATCCCGGGCAGGTTAATGGTACCTGCTTCAAATTTGTCCGGCATAAAATCAGGCATCACAGCAGAATCTGAGCTGCTGCCGGTGCCGCCTTCAATAATTGGGGATAAGGCTTCAGCCAACTTCTCATTAAGCAGCAATCCACCTGTCCCCTGAGGACCAAGGAGTCCCTTATGCCCCGTAAAGGCGAGCCCGTCGATTTTCATTTCTTTCATATTGATCGGAAATACGCCGGCTGTCTGTGCCGCATCGACTATAAAGAAAATTCCCTTTTCACTGCAGATCTTCCCCACCTCGGCAACAGGCATCAAAGATCCGTTTACATTTGAACCGTGAAGCATTACCACGGCCTTCGTTTCGGGTGTTATCCGTCTCTTAAAATCTTCTGTATCAAGGTGCCCCGATTCATCACATTGTGCGATTTCCAGGCTTACCCCGCTCACTCTCGCCGCTTCCGCCGGTCTTGCCACGGCATTGTGCTCCATAGAGCTGATTATCAGCTGATCACCCCTTTTAAGCAATCCATGAATTATATAATTGAGGCCGAAGGTGACATTCGGAGTAAATATCACATTATTATCCCGATCAAACCCGAAAAGTTCACGTATTTTTTCACGTGCGTATAATACCTTTTCAGCTGCTGAATATGAAGAGCGATAGCCGCCCCTGCTCACATTGCAGCCTATGTTCTCGACATAATCAAGCATGGCTTGACCTACTCCAGGGGCTTTAGGAAAAGAAGTACTGCCGTTATCTAAATAAACCTTCCTCATATTGTCGATCTCCTTCACAGCAATATTAGCAGATCGGCAATACAAATACAAACAAACTTATTATTACCGTTCAGGATATGCTAAAGCCGACCGTTTCCTCTGCCGCACGCTGTGGATAGAATTCATGGAATATCTTATAGTAATAAAACTCCTCTTTACTTTTAAGCCGATGTCCTGATGTTGTTACCATGTTTCTCATAAACTCTTCATCAGTTATATTTTCCTCTGCTACCCTGCTGATTAAATCGAATGATCCCGCACCTATGCTGAATTTCTTCTTTGCTCTTGATATGATCTCAGGGGGCAGTAAATGGCTGAAGGCTTTCCTCAAAACCCATTTTTCCTGGCCGGAAGGGCTATATTTCATGGAATCGGGAATACGCAGAGCAAATTTCACAAACTCCAGATCTAAAAAAGGAACCCGGGCTTCCATTCCAAAAGCTGCAGCCATCCGGTCTCCTCTTTGCAGCCCGGAGCAATGCAAGTTATTCAGCAGTCGGTAAGATTCCAATTCCCGCTGTTCTTTCGATAGAGATTTCATGTACCGATATCCGCAGAAAAGCTCATCCGCACCTTCTCCGGAAAAGACGATCTTATGCGGTTCTGAAGCCATTCTCGCAAGAAAATAGTTTGGGACAGAGCTCCTCACCAGAGCCGCATCAAAAGATTCCAAATGATATATTACAGTTGGCAGTACCTCAAGCATCTCTTTCAGGCTGTAAACATACTCATGATGCCTGGTCCCAAGGTAATCGGCGCATACCCGTGCATGCAGCAGATCTTCGCTCCCCTCAATCCCTACCGCAAAAGAATCTATGCCTGGCCATTTCTGAGCCGTCAGGGCGGCAATAATGCTGCTGTCCAATCCGCCGCTGAGGTATACGCCAAAAGGCCGATGTCTGTCGATCCTCTTATCCACAGCCTTTTTTAGGAGCGTTTGTATCCCGTATTTTGCAGTTCCAAAGGTTTCTATTTCCCAATCGCTTGTGGAAGAGCCGCTCTTTTTACAGCTATCGGCTTCCACCGCTTCAGAAAAGCTGTGATACCTGACAAACCGCTCCTCCGGCTTAATATTGCAGCCAGCCTGATAATAGCTTCCTATCGGGAATTCCTGGAAATCCGATACTATTTCTGAAAGGGCCTTGAACTCCGAAGCAATATATACATCTTCTCCGCTTTCGCTGATGTAAAGAGGTGCGATTCCTAAATGATCCCGCGCAATGAAAAGATGCTGATCAGTATTATATACGGCAAACGCAAAAGCTCCTTCAAGGTTCTTTACACATTCTTCCCCAACCTCTTCATATAAGTGAAGCACTGTTTCTCCATCCCGATCCGATAAAAAACGATGTTTTGATCTCAACATCTTCCGGATATTTGCCGCATTGTGGATCCACCCGCTGAACAATATCCGCATAGAATCATTCTCGTTGGAAATCGGTTTTATCGACTTTCTGTGCCGGATATTTTCAAGCATCCTCTTCAAGTCTCCGCTTGTTTGCTTTTTATACCTCCTGTTTTCCGCAGGCGCATTACGGCTCGGTCGGGGCATATAATTCTTTAAATTATAGATTTGTGCAATTCCTCCCATAGAACGTGCCTCCTAAAATATTAAGGGACATCGCCGGGCACCTTTGCAATTCCATCTCATGTGAAATTGATAATACTCGACAACCTCTCCTCCTCTATCAGCCTATGCTTTCCCCTTCTGTCCCATGCATCGATCCCTCCGCCTATGCAGCGGGTCTCCAGCCTGCCTGCGGCATAAGGATTCCCTTTCAGATGAGGAGCATCCACTATACCTATGTGAATGGCTTCCGCCAAAACTGCCGGATCGGTTAGCGGATCATTATCATATGATCTTCCCATTCTCTCACCCAGTTCCGAGATAGCCAAAAGTATGGCTGATGCATCTTCCAACAGTACGTCCCTTCTTGCTGTGACAGTTGGATCGGAAAGAGAATCAGCATTGCCGGAGTAACAATTTTGAATGACCCCTTGAACTATTTCGCAGCTTTCGATCACATCCTGCGCTTCTGCGGCATGATCCCCTTCGCAATATCCTACGACATGGATTATGTGAGGCTTGATTTGAAGAGCATGCACCGTAGAAGCTGCCAATTGCCCTTTTGCCGCATTTCCCCGAGGAGACAAGTGAAGCAGCCCTGCTCGCACCTGCCTGTATGAAGTAAATTCATTATCATGGAGCGATTCGATAAGTATGATTTTAGCCAGCATTTTGGCCAGATCCATAGCCGGCGTTACCATTGGCGGGGTATTGAACATATATTGAGCCACATAGTGCCTGACGCCCATGGCCTTTGCGTTGTAAGCCGCCAGATATGCCATGACAACCGCAACTGCATCATGGGAATCCCTTAAGCTCCAGTGGTGGGCCTCGTTTACCTCCAGCGGGATGCCATTTCTGCCGTACCACCCCATTGTCTCCTGATTTTCACGGATGGCGGCTTCCGGCATGCGTTTAGAGCGTCCGTCAAGAGCGCTGTACCAGCAAAGGGGGACTGCACCCCAGGCATTGTTGATGGTTTCCCGGGAGAGCTCCGCCCAGGCAATAAGATCTCTTGTCCCGCTATAGATACGCTCCATTGGGAAATTGCCCCTTCTGCCGGCTTCCTTCAACCGCAGCAAATCCTCCCGGCTGCGTATAGGAGCCCCTCCTGCCCCATCCTGCAACGGATCCATTTCATCCTGCCTGAAAAAAGATTCCTGAGCGTTCTGATCCGGTGCTAAGGAAATCACATCCAGGACTTCTGCCTCAGCTATCTCTTTTATACCCTCAACAGTTTTTTCCAAGTCCGGCAGTCCGAAATGATGACGCAAAAGAGGTATGGGTTTTACTGCATCCATTCTTTCAATAAGGTTATCGCAGCCCTGTTTGGCCGCACAGACTCTTTCACTGCCTCCTAAAAACCCTATTACATCTGCTGTGTTTTCCAGCCCGGTAAAGCAGCGTTCGAAGATCCCGGCCTTTTCCGCGGCCAGACATGCCGGCGGAGTCCCGCCAAAGACAAACCGGCATTTCCTTAGAAGGTCTTCTCCCGCTTTCGACTTAAAATCCTGCAGCAGTTTTTCGGCAGCCTCGGGAGAAAGTCGGTAGCTCAATCCGACAATATCCGGATCAAAGGCCCGGATATCCTTAATAAAATCGTCCACTGAAACGGCAGCCCCAAGAAATCGGGTCTCATATCCCAATTCCTCAGCCAGAGTCAGAAATCTCACAACTCCGGCCACATGTACGCAGCTTCCTAAAGCTCCTGCAATCACTTTTCCTTTCATAGCGAAACTCCTTCAGTTGTTTCTCCTGCCCTCTATTATGAAGCTCCTAAGTTCCCGAAGCGACATACCTGTCAATCCCATTCGATCCACTGTCCTCCCGCATTCCCAATAATCCTTTTCATGAAGGATAGACCCAAGAAGGATTATGGAATCTATGGTAGGCGTAGGTACATCGCAAAACCTGCCGAGGGATGCGATTGGTACAAGACTCATGGGGATGTCCTCAGTCATATATCTGTGCAGAATTGTCTTGGGCGCCATGATGCCGTCATAGCCCCGGTTGTTCCGCATCGCTTCAAAAAGGGTGCGTCCTGCCGAATCATAGGCGATGTACAGCCACTCCCTGGCAGTCATGGCTCTGAAACCCAGAGCCTCAGCGACGCATACCCTCTCTCTGTCCATCTTTTCAAGTATAAGTGAAACGGATGCGGTTATCCCTTCGGTATAGTATTCAAAATCGCCGTTGGTGCTCTCGATCCTGCCCGCATTGAGCACAGTCACCGCCGGATGGAAGATCGAACCTATATTGTCAAGGCTGGTTTTCATTACATTGTCCCCGGGTATGAACTGTGGCAAAGCGGTACGGAGCACCTTGACCACTTCGGGCGTCCTGTGAGCAGGGATAGCAGCCACGGGGACACTGTTTTTAATGCGGAATATCTGTGTTTGGGCAGGGTTCATGGACCTGCTGGCATAAAGAAGGGTCTGGGCCTCGCATACTACCACATCCGCCCGGCAATTCTTTGCCCTTAGGATATTCAGTACTTCCAGTGCTCCCCCGGTCCTACCCGGGTTCAGGACTATTATCTGCCCGTCCTCCAGGTGAGGCGCCAGCTGTTCAGCAATAAACCCGTGCCCCGTTGCAGGAAGAACCACCATCAGGACATCCCTGCCACGGATGGCTTCTTTTATATCGGAGGTAACCGTCGTAAGCTCCGCAAACCCACGAGGGATGTTGTCGTTAGCCGACAGCAGCTCGATCCCTCCCCCTTCCTTTATAGCACGGATCCTGTCTTCACCTCTATTATATAGGCTAACGTCGATCCCGCAAAGTGAAAGATGACCTGCCATGGCTGTCCCTCCGTGGCCGCCGCCTAATACCGCAAATCTATATTTATCTTTGATATTCTGCCCTTCCATACCTTATCCTCCTTGTATCCTAAAGTGTCGGAACATAGCATAAATTTATATTAAGCGCTCCTTAACAACGTCCCGTATTTTATCCCATTGTTTCCATTTAAAGGTTTATCCCTTTATTCTAAAATAACCTTAACCGCATTGGAGTGATAAAGGTTCAAAGCTGCAGCTGATCTTGATTTGATAAAATGATACTCCTGATCTTAGAATAAATAACTAACATCTATAACGATAGAAAGATTATAACACTTCTTTTCTGAAAATTCAAATAAAATAAATAGCAGGGGATAAATGGCACGGAGTGCCAAAGAAGGGGCCGATGGCGGCCCCTTCTTTACTTTGTTCTTTGTTGTTGTTGGCACGGTGGTGGTTGATTAGGTGGCATGGGGTGGCATGGTGGGTGTGGCACGGGGACGCTTTGTTTGCCATCATTGGTGGCACGGGGTGGCACGGGGACGCTTTGTTTGCCATCATTTATTGATTACTAGAAGAGGCTATCAAAAAAACGAAAACTGTATGTTAAATAATGTAAATTTGCATATGGTGGGAATAGGTGCGTGATAAATCCCGGGATAAGATTAATTTCACAGTATATGCTGCTCTCTGCAAACGGAGCAGTTTTGCTATAAGAAATAGCCTCCTGAGTTTCTATTTGAACCACAGATGGCTATTTCACTTTTCTTTTATTTAGGGCTTCCGGCTTACTGACATTTATAAGTTTTTTATATGTCTATTATCATATCTTTAAGCCTTTTTAAGCTTTTTGCCCGGATCCTTAAGGTTGTCCCCAAAGAATTTATCAATAACCTCCTTATCCGGCTTTTTGGTAAGCAGGGCTACAATAATAAAAACTACCGTTGACAAAATTAACCCGGGGAGAATTGGGTGCTGTGCCCAGGCCGGACGTAATGCGGGGAACAAGTACATTGCCGCCGTATATCCAAAACCGACAATCATGCTGGATAAATTAGCAGGAACATTGGCACGTTTCCAATAAAACGCGCCGATCAATGAAGGCAAGACCCCGGCGCCCATCATTGCAAACGCAGAAGACCATAAGAAAATCAATCCTGTTATTGTTTGTGCAAAGTAGGCTATTACAATAGATAATATGGAACAGATAATTATTGTTGCTCTTGATATTTTTAAAACTTCCTTATCAGTGGCTTCCGGATTAATCAACTTTTTGTAGATGTCATAACTGGTGCATTGCGATGCAATTATCAGCATCGTGCTGCATGTGGATATAATAGCTGCAATGACACCCATCAGGACGATTGCTGCAAGAAGCGGCGGTAAAATACTTAAAGCAACCGAAGGAAATGCGCTGTCAATCCTGGGGAGATATGGATTCAGTACACGAGCATAATTTGCAATAACAACTCCCCCTATATAAATAAAGGTAAACGGAATCATAACCAGAGCAAGAGCGCCTATTGCCGTCTTTTCATTCTTTGCTAAGTACATTCTGGTAACCTGATGCGGCTGCGACATATTGCCCGTTGTCCAAACCATAAACCATGCTAAGCTCATAGGAAATATCAGATAGGAATTCGTTTTGCTAAGCAATGCCGCCCCCCCTTGCCAGGTGGTCCCTTCGGGGATGGGGCTTTGACCGTAGGCAGTCACCAAAGCTTCGAACCCCCCTGAATAATGTAAACATGCGGGAACCAATATCAACATAGCAGCCAGCATTACGAACATGCACATTGTATCCGTCCAGGCTACAGCGCGTGCTCCGCCCGAATAAGTATATATAGCCACCACAACTGCCCCAATAATTACACATACAAGATAGGGAAAACCGGAAACAAGGCTGAGAATTGTATAAAAACCCATATACATAGCGGCCATTCCGACAACATATATCGTTAAAATGATTATTGCATAAATACCTCTTGCCCACTTCGACGGATACCGGTGTGCGATAACATCCGGCATCGTATATCCGTCATAATAATAACCAAATCTCCAGAATTTCTTCGCCAAAAGGATGGCCAGCAGAAATAGTGCCGTAATCGTTCCTATCACCTGCCATAATGCAGCCCAGCCATATGCAAAGTTGTATCCTATCGTACCGAGAAATGTGCCGGCACTCATAAAACTGGCGCCGTAAGTTCCGGCTACAATCCATATATTCATTTGTCTACCGGCAACAAAATAATCCGATAGGGTTTCTTCTTTTTTCTTTGCCGATATAAAGCCAACAATAAGCATAGCGCTCATAAAACAGAATAGAACTACAATAAAAATATTCATTTCTTATCACGACTCCTTCTTCTTTAAATCTGGCCTTTCTGTTGTTTCTGTTTTTAATGCTAAACATGTTAAAACAATGGCATAAATAATACCAATGCCGACAAAACTCCCTGCAATCAACCAAACATCACCCATTTTTACACCTCTCTTCTTTTTATTTCTATCTTAACCCTGCAAGCTATTTTAAAACTCCTTAATGACACAAGGGGTCATTCCCCTTGTGTCATATGCACTATTCCGTGAGATTATTTCAGGGTTTGATTGATAATAGTTGTTGCATGCCTTACAGCGTCTGTAATCTTGTTGCGGTCTCTTTTCGCTCTGGTCGACCATACATAGTAATCATGTGAATTTTCCGGATAGCTTACTAATGTCCGGATGCTCTCAGAGCATGGAATCACATAATGCAGCGCGGATAATCCGTATGTATCCTGTTCATAACGCCCGGTTACCGTACATGTCATCGGGAGTATTGCGCGGCTGATCTGCTTTAATGCATGGTTCAATGCAGCAACATCATATGCCTCATGGTTTTCAACAGCTTTTTGCCGTAGTGTTTCCAATTGGGCCGCCTTGTCTCTGAACTCCAAAGCGGTTTCTTTCACCTTGTCCATTTCAAGCAGATCAATCGCATCCGGCCGCCCTTTGATGATATCTGTTAAATCGTTTACTCGATTCAGAATTTCATCCGCCACCGGGACAAAATCCATAGGCAGAACCGGCGTAAGCGCTAAATCAAATACATAACTGGGGCCATATTTCATGCACTTTGCCAATACATCCTTATCCATGAAATCCATATTATCCGCATCGCTGTGGTAGTATTCCCCAAGTGTAGCATTGCACCAGCCTGCAATTTCTTCTTTTGTATGGAACATCCATGTAAAGCTTGCAGGTATGCCGATTCCGAAAAAGGACATATCTCCGATGCGTGAAGTTCTGACATAATCTCTTCCGACGCCTTCGTCAATGATTACATCATCCAATCCCACAATCCAGGGCTTCAACTCGGCTGCCACCTCATTATGCCATACACTTGCCTTCCAAAGACCATAGGAATCAAAGTTAAAAACGGCAACGCAATGTTCATCCAGATCATCCCAAAACTTCTCAATAAACCAGGTGGATCCTTCCATAATTCCATTTTCATGTCCCTGCCAAAATGCAAAGCGCACATCCCTTTTCAGCAGATGCCTGTTTGCCTGTAAAACTTTTGCCATTTCCATGCAGAGTGCATTGGCAGACGCATTGTCACTTGCTCCATAACTCCATGCATCCATATGTCCTGTCATCAGCACAAAATCGCCGTCTCCATTGGGAGCTTTTATTTCTGCATATGGCAGGAAAATATCCATCCATTCGCGCTCCGCATGTGTGCGCAGCGTAACCGTAAGCTTTTCCCCACTTTCAATGATTTTACGAAGATGTACGCCGTCCTTTCTCGTAATCATAACGATAGGTGGTGTATTGTCCATTAAAGAAATCGTTTCAGGGGTAGGATTGCCCCATGGTGATTTTACAGTTCCATAACCTAAATATTCGCTTTCATCACTTCCCCAGTTCATAAGAAGCATCCCTGCTGCGCCGTTAGCGATAGCAATACGCGTTTTTTCCGGTCTGGGCGGCGCATAGGAAAGCTCTGCCAATACAATTTTCCCTTTTACGTCTTTTCCTATGTAGTCATTGACTCCGCCCGGGCCCACATGTACAACTTCTGCAGTTATTCCTTCCGGAGGCGTTGAGCCGCACTGCGCACAGGCAGCACACCGGATTTCTTCAGCTACCGGAGAAACGACCTTTAAATCCGCGGGTTCTGGCACATTCAAGTAGCCTTTTGTCGTTAATAATTTTGCATCGACTCCATTTTTTTTCATGTAATCCACATAATATTTAGCGGCGTCTTCCGCTATTTTTGTCCCTGACAAGCGCCAGGCAAAATCTTCAGAAATCGTTTCTGTTTCACGCAAGACCGTATCCAACGATAATTGCTTCACGAGATCCTCTCTAATTTTTTTCCGTTCCATATTCCTCTCCTTTTTCAGTATAATTATTTAAAACACATATGTATCATGTGTTTTGGACATATCCGCAATAATCCAGAATTACAGAGGCAATCACCTTGGT
>JAKJCD010000004.1:0-13529 GCA_022706625.1 Bacillota bacterium
ATGCACCCGGCAGAATCCGCAGCGGGATACGGTACACTCTGTGGTCCCACATCACCGAAGGGCATACCTTCCTGCCTCAAAAACGTCTATGCGAGCTGGCCGGAGAACTACTCGACATAGGTACCGAGGAAGTATATGAGTCAATAGTTCAAATGGCTTTTGACGGTGATCTGCAGGTGGAAAATCTGGAGGGAAGGGCTGTTGTATACTCAGTGCCGTACTACCTGGCCGAGCAGAAGGTATGCAGGAAGCTTATTGAGCTTGACAGGGCTGTTTTAAAGCCGATAAAAGGCAATATTGAAGAACTCATAGAGTTGATGGAGGCAAGGACCGGGATTAAGTTGTCAGAGAACCAAAAACAAGCTGTTGAAGTTTCTTTGGGGAGCGGGGTCGCCGTTGTCACCGGAGGTCCAGGGACCGGAAAGACGACTATTATCAACACCATTATGACGATATTACAGGACAGCGGCTTTTCTACCGCTATCGCAGCTCCGACAGGAAGAGCGGCAAAGCGGATCACTGAGACTTCCGGCCATAATGCTTCGACCATCCACAGGCTGTTGGAATACTATTATTCTGAAGGTGATGACAGCATGCGCTTCGGCAAAAACGAAGAATCTCCCCTGAAGCTGGATGCAGTTATAATAGATGAGGCTTCCATGATCGATATCCTTTTGATGAAGGGACTTCTGGATGCCATACCCGCAGGCACCAGGCTGATCATCGTCGGAGATGCGGATCAGCTGCCTCCGGTGGGAGCCGGCAATGTTTTAAGAGATATTATCGGCAGCGAAGTCGTATCCTCTGTGAAGCTCACAGAGATTTTTCGCCAGGCCAAAGAAAGTCTGATAGTCGTCAACGCCCATAAAATCAACAAGGGAGATTATCCCGACAGCAACGAAAAAGATAAGGATTTCTTCCTGTTGCGCTGCAAAGGCGAAAAGGAGATGCTGGCCACGATCAAAGATCTGTGCGTAAGGCGTCTGCCCACTTATTTTGAGAACTGCGACCCATTGAAAGATCTGCAGATACTCACCCCGATCAGAAAAGGTCTTCTCGGATGCATCAATCTGAATAAGGAACTTCAAAACATACTGAATCCTCCGTCGCCCGGCACGAAAGAAAAACGCATTGGAGACCGGTTGTTTCGGGAAGGGGACAAAGTCATGCAGATCAAAAATAATTACAGGCTTGAATGGAAAAGGTTGGACGATTTTACCGACGGGCAGGGCGTGTTCAACGGCGACTGCGGATTTATAACCTCTGTCGACGACGAGTATAACGAGATGGTCGTAGTCTATGAAGATAATAAGTACGTGAAGTATGATGTGAGCAACTTTGATGAGCTGGAACTGGCCTATGCCATAACGGTCCATAAGAGTCAGGGAAGTGAATTTCCCATCGTCATCATGCCGGTCTCATGGTTCCCTCCGATGCTGGCCACCCGAAATTTGCTTTACACGGCGGTGACCAGAGCAAAAGATGCGGTCATTCTGGTGGGCTCGGAGGATAAGATGCGGGCAATGGTGGATAATAACAGCATAGTTGAGCGATATTCGGGCCTTGAGCCGAAGCTTAAGGAGTTTCTGCTGTGATAAAAGAGCTTTGGACTTCTTTTTTGGATCTGGTCTATCCCTCAAATATATACTGCATCAACTGCGGAAGGCCTATCGATGACCGCTTTCCTTATTCCCTTTGCGCTTACTGTGTCAGGCGCCTCAGATGGGCCAACGGAGCATCCTGCGAAAGCTGCGGAAAGCCGATGCCGGTGCAAGCCGTTAATGGACTTTGCGGTGAATGTGCCGAAAGACAAAGGAGTTTCGACCGGGGTTATACTTGCGTCAGTTACGGGCTGCCGGAAAGAGAATTGGTCCATCAGCTTAAATACCGGGACAAAGATTACCTTGCTTCTTATTTTGCAGAGCTGATGTATGAAAGGATAAGCGCCGAAGGGCTCAGGGCTGATCTTGCGGTACCGGTGCCAATGTATAAAAGCAAGGAGCGCAGGCGAGGCTATAATCAGGCAGGGCTTCTTGCGGAATACATTTCGGATCGACTTGATATACCTTATTACCCTCACCTTCTGGTGCGCATATCCGATACACCTCCTATGAGCGGGTTAAGTGCCGCCGAACGCAGAGAAAATGTGCAAGGTGTTTTTAAAACGGCAAAATGGGTAAAGAATATTATAAAGGACAAAGCTGTGCTGCTTGTGGATGATATTTTCACAACCGGAAGCACGGCAGAGGCATGCAGCACCGCATTAAAAGAAGCCGGAGCCAAACAGGTTTATGTATTGACCTTTGCAGCGGGCATGGATGCGGGGAAGAAGCCGGATAATGGAATTGCCCGGGTCTGTGGTTGAAAGTCCATGCCAGCTACGGGCAAAAGGACCCACGTAAGCTGGACCGCAAGGCGGCAGCGATCATGGCGTAGTCTAGGTATAAGCCCTGTCGATATGCTCTTTGGAGCGACAAAAAACGACAGACGAGTGTGGGGGCAAAGACCAGGTCAGCCGGGCAATTCCATTATCCGGCCTGTTTTATCCACAAGGAAAGCAAAAAAAGCAGATAAGAGAACAAATATTTCAGAAAAAAATAGTAAATATTTATGCAACCGCAGACAGTTGGAAAACAAAGCGCCGGCCCGAAAGACAAAATATGCATGAATAAATATTAATATTAATGGGGCGAAAAAGTGTCCACAAATAAAGGCTTGAATTTTCAATTATGCACAGAGTTATCCACATTATCAACAGAACTGGAGTACGTGACAAAAACATTAAAGATTCGACATTTTTTGATGAATAACGAAACAAAGACCGCTTCTCTTTTAGCAGGGCGTTTGAATAAATATTTTTAGCCTATTAAAAGGAATGGCATGAGTTTTGTAGTATAATCATATAAAGCAGTTTTAACAACAATAAAGGGGGAATAGGCATGAGAGTCATCATTACCAGCAAGAACTTCAACGCAAGCGATCATCTCAAGCAAACCATCGAGTCCAAATTTGAAAAGCTTGGCAAGTACTTCTCAAAAGACATAGTTGCCAACGTGACACTGGCTATGGAAAGCGGACGTCAGAAGATCGAAGCTACTATCAATGCCAAGGGTACGATTTTTCGGGCAGAAGAAGAGACCAATGACATTTACAGCGGTGTTGACAGAGTAGTTGATAAATTGTCGACTCAGATGTCCAGGTTCAAGACCAAGCTGCAGCGAAAGCATAAAGACCATAAGGAATTTATTTTTGCCAATCTGCCGGAAGCTCCTGATAAGGATGCTCAGGAAATGGCACTGGTCAGGAGAAAGAAATTTGATCTGATGCCCATGTCTCAGGATGAAGCGATCATGCAAATGGAACTCCTCGGACACACCTTCTACGTTTTTCTGAATATGGAGACTGATACGGTCAATGTCGTCTATAAAAGAAAGGACGGCAATTACGGCCTTCTTGAACCGGATTATTGATAATTGCAATGCATAGAGGCTGTTTTACATTGGGGCCGGAGGAATTACGTTCCGGCCCCGTTTAAATACTTTACCCGGGCCTGCCTGCCGCATCGGGCTGATAGAATTTACTATTGAAATCTAGCGCCATGTTCGATAATATATATTCGATATGAAAGATATTCCTTTACGGAGCAAAGGCAATGGCTGATGTTTTTAAAAATATGTTTGCAAGCTTCAGTTTTACGGATGTCATCGATGTGGCAATCGTTGCTTTTGTTGTGTATAAGGTCCTGGCCTTTATCAGGGAGACCAGAGCCGAGCAGCTCGTTAAAGGGCTGTTGGTTTTAGTTGTCGCCACCTTCCTTTCCGACATTCTCAACCTTTACACATTGAACTGGCTTTTGGAAGGGACTCTGACATTAGGCGTCATTGCCCTTATAATAGTCTTTCAGCCTGAGCTTAGAAGGGGACTTGAATACATCGGCAGAAGCAAGTTTATAAAAAAACAGTTCGGCGAGATGAACAAAGAGAAGGCTAAATCTATCACATCTACGATTATCAGGGCGGTAGATCATTTCTCCGTCAATAAAACCGGTGCGCTTTTGATAATAGAAAGAGAAACGTCGCTTACCGATATACTGGAATCCGGGACGGAAATCGACGCGGTCATAACCGAAAGTCTTCTTGAGGCCGTCTTCTATCCCGGAGCGCCGCTTCACGACGGCGCCTGCATCATCAGGGGAGAGCGGATGATCGCAGCGGGTTGCGTGCTTCCTTTAACGCAAAACAGGACCCTCAGCAAGGATCTTGGAACCAGGCACAGAGCGGGGCTGGGCATAACGGAACATTCCGATGCGATAGCGCTGATCGTATCCGAAGAAACCGGGATTATTTCCATAGCCATCGACGGAAGATTATCAAGATTTTTGGATATCAAAACGGTGGAGAAAACTTTGCTGAATCTGTATCTAAGCCAGCTCGACGGGGAAAACGAGAAGAATATAATTGCAAAGCTGTTTAAAAAACGGGGGAGGAGCGGCGATGCAGGACAATAAAAAAAAGAGCGCCAAAGACAGCAGCCGCACCATTACCATCATACTATCGGTGGTAATTGCATTGATTCTTTGGTCTTATGTGATCATTCAGGTGAACCCCACCAAGAAAGAAACGATATCTAAAATCCCTGTACAGCTTTTGAACGTCCAGACCCTTACAGCCAGACAGCTTGCCATTTCCGGAGACGGGGAATACGTGGTGGATGTGGTCGTAGAAGGGAGACGGGCGGATATCGTTAAGATCAAAAGCGAAGATATAGTTGCAGAGGCTGATCTGTTCGGATGGAGCAAGGGAGAAAACTACATCCCGGTCAATGTTAAAGTGCCGTCTGCGCTGAAGATCGTTGAAATAAGATCTGCCAAGATCCAGGTGACTATAGAGGACCTGGTGGCCTTGAGCAAACCTGTTGCAGTCGTATACAGAGGAGAGTTCCGAACGGATACCGAAGAAGGGGATGTGGAATTAAGGCCTGCGGAGGTGGAGGTCACCGGGGCAAAATCCGCTGTGGAATCTGTTAATGAGATCAGAGTATATATCGATGTGGAGGATCTGTCAGCGGATGAGGAAACCTTCCAAAGTGAAGTGATCCCTTTGAACAGAGCTGAAATGCCGGTTGAAAATGTCAAACTGTCGTCAGACTATGTCAATGTATCGGCTAGGCTCCTGAAGCTCAAAGAAGTTCCTCTTACCGTAGAAACTACGGGAAACCCAGGCGAAGGTTTCGGCGTGGAGATAAATGCGCCGGGGACAATCCTTATCAAGGGTACTCAGCAGGTGCTTAAAGACATCGAATCAGTCAGGGCCGAGCCCGTCGACATTACTAAAATGAGCCAAAGCGGAAACGTCATACTTAACATTTTGCTCCCCGATGGAGCAGCATTGTCGAAGAGAAATCCGAAAGTGGCGGCAGGGATCAATATCGAAGAAACCGCAACGAAGAGATTTCAAATATCAACGGACGATATCCTGCTGGAAGGGCTGACAAAGGGGAAGACGGTGAATACTGACGCATCGGTCATCACTGTATCAGTTACAGGCAGGAAGCAAATAGTCGACCTGCTGGAACAGGACCAATTGCAGCTTTATATCGAGGTCGCAGACCTCCCGGCGGGCAGCCGTACCGTACCGATAAAGGCATCTTCGCAGGTGCCGCTTCACAGTATAGCTATTGACCCATCTGAGATAAACATCACAATAACAGACACAGAATAGGAGAATTAATTGAACAGACTTTTTGGAACGGACGGAGTGAGGGGAGTTGCCAATACGGAGCTGACACCCGCTCTTGCTTTTAACCTTGGAAAAGTGGGAGCTTACGTGCTTGGCAGAAGCAAAGAGACTCCTCTTGTTCTTATCGGCAAAGATACCCGGCTTTCCGGCGACCTTTTGGAAAATTCAATAAGTGCCGGAATAATGTCAATGGGAGGTAACGTATTGAGGGTGGGGGTGCTTCCTACCCCTGCCGTGGCATACCTGGTCAGTCATATGAAAGCGGATGCCGGCATTGTGATCTCCGCTTCCCATAATACCTTTGAATTCAACGGAATCAAATTTTTTAACGGCAAAGGGTTTAAACTTGACGATGATCTGGAGGATGAAATAGAGGATATCATCGTGAGAGATATGGATGTAAACAGCCATATCGAAGGAGAAAGGCTTGGCCGGAGTTTTGAAGCGGAAGAAAATGCGGAAGAGATCTACGCAGAATTCCTGAGAAGCACGATGGATGAAACCCTTAACGGAATGAAGATAGTCACCGATTGCGCCAACGGCGCCGCATATAAGATAGCGGAAAGAGTGCTGAGAGATCTGGGGGCCTCCGTGATAGTCATGGGAAACCGGCCGGATGGGATCAATATTAATGCCGGCTGCGGTTCTACCCATCCCGAAGCCCTGCAGCAGAGAGTCCTGACCGAGAATGCGGATATAGGCCTGGCATTTGACGGGGATGCGGACCGCCTTATTTCCGTGGATGAGAAAGGCCGGGTCATCGACGGAGATAAAATAATATATATCTGCGCCAAGATGCTTAAAAAATGCGGAAGGTTGGCAGGTAACAAAGTCACCGCAACAGTGATGAGCAACTTGGGTTTTCATAAGGCTGTTGAAAGTCTGGGAGCTGAAGTCGATATTACTCAGGTGGGCGACAGGTATGTTCTTGAAAGAATGCTGGAGACAGGCTGCGTTATAGGCGGCGAACAATCAGGGCATATTATTTTTTTAGAGTACAGTACCACAGGCGACGGCATCCTCTCTGCACTGCAGCTTCTTAAAGCCCTGAAATCAAGCGGGCGCAAGCTGTCTGAACTGGCGGACGAGGTTGAGATCTATCCTCAGGTGCTGAAGAATGCTCAAGTAAAGATAGAGAATAAGAAAAAATATGCAAGCGACCCCCAAATAGCGGCGGAGATCAAGCGAATAGAGAATATCATGGCGGACGAAGGCCGGGTTTTGATCCGTCCGTCGGGAACGGAGCCTCTGGTCCGGGTCATGATCGAAGGAAAGGATTTGGAGGAAATCACCGGTCTTGCCGAAGGTCTCGCAGATCTGATAACAAAGAAAATGGGATAGCGGAGACCTGAAGGGATTGAAGAAGTATTTGGGCGCTTGTAAAAAAGGAGCGGAAATGGTTAAACAGCTAAAAAGAATAGTGATCTCGTGCCTGATCCTTTGGGTGGCGTTGGGAACACTGCCAGGCTGCGAACAAAATGACGGGGATGAGAAAACCCCTGTGTCAACCAACGTTATTGCGGAGCTTTACTTCATTAACGGCGAATATGCAAGGACAGGAGATGAGGCGCTGGATCACTATCTGACAGAGGACCGGGAGCTTCAGATCCCCGAAGGGGAAAACGCCTGGATTATGATCCTTGATGCTTTGAAGACAGTGGATCCTGCCTTTGGCGAAACTGCCGTCTCCGAAGATGCATTATTTAGAAATGTGTATGTAAGTAACGAGGATGATACTCTGATGATAGTAGACCTTGAAAGCATCGGCCCCGGGGGAGGATCGATGCAGGAAGGCTTTTTTATCGGGCAGATCGTTGAGACGATATTAAACAACTGTGATTTGTTTTGGGACAGCAGGAATGCGGAAAAAGTTCTGTTTCTATTAAAAGGGGAATCGGTGGACAGCCTCATGGGGCATTTTGATGCGGGAGAACCTTTTGATCGATATTATCAAAACAGCGGAGGATAAAATGAAGCAATACGAAATCCGGGACTTATCCCTTGCCCCCTACGGGAGGCAGAAAATCGAATGGGTGGCTGCCCATATGCCTATACTGCAGGGTATTAAAGATCAGTTCGATAAAGATAAGCCCTTTTCGGGTGTCAAAATCACACTTTCAATACATTTAGAAGCTAAGACTGCCCATCTTTGTGAAGTGCTGGCCGCAGGGGGGGCGGAGATGTGTATAACCGGAAGCAATGTGCTCTCCACCCAGGATGATGTCGTTGCCGCATTGGCGGCTGCGGGGCTTCGCGTCTATGCCTATCACGGGGCTGCGGAAGAGGAATACCGGAGGCATTTAGAAATGGCTCTTTCCCAAAAGCCTAATATTGTGATTGATGACGGAGGGGATTTAGTGACTGTCCTTCATACCGCAAGACCCGATTTGGCTGAAGAGGTTTGGGGCGGATGTGAAGAAACCACTACAGGTGTGATCCGCATCAGGGCCATGGAAAAGGAAGGCATACTGAAATTTCCAATGATCGCGGTAAATGATGCTAAATGCAAGCATTTGTTTGATAATCGATACGGCACAGGACAATCGACCTGGGATAGTATAATGCGAAACACCAATATTATCATAGCCGGTAAGCAGGTGGTGGTAGGAGGTTACGGATGGTGTTCCAAAGGCATTGCAATGAGAGCCAAAGCATTAGGGGCAAGAGTCATCGTAACGGAGATCGATCCTGTGGCCGCCATCGAAGCCGTTATGGACGGATTTGAAGTCATGCCGATGGCTGCTGCCGCTCCGCGGGGAGATATATTCGTGAGTGCCACGGGAAACAAAAAGATAATAACGATGGAGCACATGCTTACCATGAAAGAATTGGCCATTCTGACCAATGCGGGGCATTTCAACGTAGAGGTGGACATGGAAGGCCTGGAAGCAGCTGCGATCGAAAAGAAGCAGCTTCGCAATAACGTCACCGCTTACCGGCTGAAAAACGGAAGGCAGGTTTGTGTCATCGGAGAGGGAAGACTTGTGAATATCGCAGCCGCCGACGGACACCCAACAGAGATGATGGATATGAGTTTTGCCGTTCAGGCATTGTCGGCGCTGTATATAAAAGAACATAGGGGAAAACTGGATAACAAAGTCATCAATGTATCGGAAAAAATAGACACTCTGGTTGCGGAACGCATGCTGGCAGCCTGGGGGATCACCATCGACCGTCTGTCCGAAGAGCAAAAGGAATATCTCGAAAGCTGGAAAGTTTAACGGTTGGGAGCCCGTCCCTGACGATGAAAGACAGAAGGCCCGCATTCCAATGAATCGCGGGCCACTTATTTTTTATCGAGAGCAATTGCAGAATATGATAACCAGTAATAAGAAGAAAAACAGTAGGCTGGTATCAATCCCCTCTTCTCCGTGGAGAAGACCGCCACATTTACCTGACATCATTCATCACCTGCTTCTATCCAAGATTAGATTTAGATTGTAGTATAGGATATTCAGGGCCAGGCTATAGTGTGAAAAATATTATTAGCAAAAAGCAAAAACATTATAGGGTTGAAACAGCTTTATCTATACGCTCCATTGCTTGCTTTTCGCCCATGATCTGCTGGATCTCCCACAAGTCCGGAGAGGATGCCCTCCCTGTAAGCGCTATCCGGATCACGGTGCTCACATGACCCACATGGCCCTTGTAAAGGGATGGATTTTTTTTATAATCATTAGGCTTTGCCGCATAACCCAGTTTGACGCTCAATGCACGTATCTTTTCAAACCATATTGACCGGTCGTCGCTATGATCATAGTTATTAACATACGACTCCAGTATAGTCAGGACATCCTGCTTTTCCACTTCCTCCGGGTAAGGATCCTGCACTTTGAAACGATCATTAAAAAAATAACTGATATAATCAAAAATCTGCTCGCAGTATATCAAATCCTTCCGAGGTTTTTCTCCGTGCCTGTCCATGGCAAATATGCGAAGAAGCATTTCCTTTTTGTCGGTGAAAAGAGTAACAAGCTCAGGCCGGTGATCCTTTGCCCATAAGAGTAAAAAATCGTAGATCTCTTCATCGCTTAAACGAACCAATACTTCTTTGCTCACATCGTTTAGTTTGTCAAGGTCAAACAGCGTACCCGAGCTGCTCATTTTTTCTGTGCTGAATTCGAACTCCTCCATGGGGTTTTGTGGATTTGCAAGCCGCCATTCTTCATAATTGGAGTTCAGTATCGTGAGCAGGTATTCACGCACAGCCTTCGGATGATATCCCAGGCTGCGGTAATAATTTAAGGAAAGCTCCGGATCCTTTCTTTTGGAGAGCTTGCGCTTATTGCCGTTTTCCGTTTTCATCAGAACGGTGGTGTGACAATAAGTAGGAGGGGCAAAACCCATCGCATCAAAAAGGGCCACATGGACGGGCAGGGACGAAAGCCATTCTTCACCCCGAACCACGTGAGTCGTGCGCATAAGGTGGTCATCCACAACGTGGGCAAAATGGTAGGTAGGGATCCCGTTTTGCTTTAGCAGCACAACATCATGGAAGTTCTCAGGCATTGACAACAGTCCCCGGATGCCGTCAATGATTTGAAAGCTTCTGCCCGGATCTCCCGCAGAGCGAAAGCGCAGCACGTAGGGCTTTCCTTCCGCAATGTTCCGTTTAATGTCGATAAGATCCAGATCTCTGCATCGGGCAAAGGAGCCGTAATATCCGGGGTTTTCACCGCTATTCTCCTGCTGCTCCCGCAGTAGCAGGATCTGGTCTTCAGTGCAAAAACAGGGGTAGGCTAAACCCCGGGCAGTCAGATCTTTAGCATAGCATTGATAAATAAGCTCTCTTGCCCGTTGATAATAAGGACCGTAAATGCCCCTTTCGCCTTCGGATGTGACGCCTTCGTCAAATGTCACGCCGAAGTACTCCAAAGACGAGATAATAGTTTCTGCCGCTCCTTCCACTTCCCTTTTTTCATCGGTATCTTCGATGCGAAGAAAAAATACCCCGCCGCTTCGGTGAGCCAGCCTTTCATCGGCAAAGGCGCCATAGAGATTTCCCAGGTGTATGAAGCCTGTAGGGCTGGGCCCCAGTCTGGTCACCTTGGCGCCTTCGGGAAGGACTCTTTCCGGATAAAGGGTTTCGTAGTATTTCGGTGTTTTGTCGATATGGGGGAAAAGCAATTCTGCCAATTCAGTATGATTCATGTGGTACTCCTCCGTAAAATGCTGCTCGTATTAAACACTTATATTATACACATATTCTTCAAAGCTGTCATCCAAGTAGTAACAGCCTGTAGTCACAGCCAAGTCGTCACGCCAAGTCATCACAGCCAAAAATATGCCGAAGAAGACATCCGTCGTATTGTGATCGTGACATTGGCTTTTTGGGGTTAAAAGCAACGGAAACTATAAAAAAGATGAAATTCCGTTGCTTTTAACCCCAAAAAGCCCGGCAAAAGCAGTAAAAAGCAACGCAAATCAGAGGAGGGGCTTTTTTTCGTTGCCTTCTGACTCGAAAAGGCAACAGAAATCAGATAATTACTGAAATTCCGTTGCTTTTAACTCCGAAAAGACGGTAAATTTCTCGGAAAGGCAACGAAAATCAAGAGAATACACTATTTCCGTTGCTTTTGCTGCTAAAGGGGGCAGGAGATCATTCTTGTTAAACCGCACAAAATAGTTGGGTTTTTCTTTGGAATTATGGTAAAATGCCAATATGGTTATAAAGCTCATAGACAAAGTCAGGGAAACGATCATAAGTAACAGCCTGATCGAACAAGGCGATCATATCGTCCTCGGTGTGTCGGGAGGGCCGGATTCTGTATGCCTTCTTTCCGTTCTTCGGGATTTGACAGATGAGTGGGGCCTAACTCTCCATGGAGTCCATATCAACCATTGTCTGAGGGGCAAAGATGCGGATGAGGATCAAATCTATACGGAGGAGCTGTGCAAAAAACTCTCTGTCCCTTGCCATGTTTTTCGCTATGACGTAAATCTACTTGCATCCCGGCTAAAAATCACCACTGAAGAAGCAGGACGCAAGGTAAGATATGAATCCTTTGAGAAGATAAAAAAAAGTATTGAGTCTCAAAACCCGATCCCCGGTGTAAAGATCGCTATAGCGCACAACCTTAACGACCAGGCGGAAACCATACTCATGCGGATCATCCGAGGCACCGGAACTGACGGGCTATCAGGCATTGAATACATCAGGCAAGGAGTGTTCATACGTCCTTTGCTCAATGTTAGTCGAAGGGAGATCGAAGAGTACTGCAAGGTGTATAATCTTCATCCAAGGATCGACCGCTCAAACCTTGAACCCGTATACACCCGCAATCGACTCCGCCTGGAGCTTATTCCGCTGCTGCAGGCAGAATATAATGAGAATATTCTATCGGTGCTGGACCGCCTTTCAAGGATAGCTTGCGAAGATAAGGAATACCTTTATCTACAGGTTGATAAGGTCAGGGATATAGTATCCGGAGAAGGAGAAAGCCGCATAATAAGCCGCAAGGATTACCTGAAGCTCCACCCTGCTATCGGCAAACGGCTGATAGGCATGACCCTGAAAGAAATGGGGCTTGTTCAGGATATGACTGCCGTTCATCTGGAGGGTGCGGATAGCCTCATGCGAAAGGGGAAGACCGGCGGCCGCATTGATTTTCCAGGGGGATACGGATTGAGGCTCGTATACGAGGGCGGTGAACTTTACCGGCTATGCCACGGTGCAGGGAACATACCGGACCCCATGGACGCCCGGCCGTTTTGCTACCCGATCAGGATAAATAAAACTATTCGAATTCCCGAATTAAATGCCCTTCTTAAGGTTAGAATTCTACAAGCGGATCAAAACCCTATTCTGTTCGCAGACAGCCCTTTTTCCGCCTGCTTGGACCTTGGGAGAATGGGTATCATAAATAACATGACCGTCCGAACAAGAATGCCGGGCGATTATATCGTTCCTTTCGGTATGAAGGGGACAAAAAAACTGCAGGATTTTTTTGTAGACGAAAAGATCAAAAAAGAAGAGCGCGGCAGGATACCGCTGGTATGTCTGGGTCAGGAAGTATTATGGGTAGTGGGGCGCCGTATCAATGAAAACTATAAAGTGACCGAAAAAACCAAAGAAGCAATTTATATTGAATTCGAACCGTCAGCATGATAAAATGTCTCGGTACTTTCGCCGAGTAAAATTAAAGGAGGAACCCTATCGTTGAACAGAGCCGCCAAAAATATAGGTGTTTATATAATCATCCTTGCGTTGGTTATGGGTATTACCTGGGTTTATCAGGGAAACCAGGGACCCCAGATAAAAGAAATCGAGTTTTCCGAATTCGTTACTTATATCCAAAATAAGCAGATAGAAGAACTGACCATAATTGAATCAAGGCTTCAGGCTACTCTCAGATCGGGGGAAAGGGTAAATACTTATGCCCCTACTGCGGTGGAACTGATGCTGTTAAGCGAAAAATATATTTTTCCTCAGATGGAGGCAGGGACCTTGGTGCTGACCAGTGAAAAACCCTCAAACACCTCATGGATACTGTCTCTTCTGCCTACTGTCGTCATGATACTGATCTTCGTTCTTTTCTGGTTTGTTATCATGCAGCAGGGTCAGGGCGGGGGGAAAGGTGTGATGGCTTTCGGCAAGAGCCGTGCAAAGCTTCATAAGGAGGACGAGCAAAAGAAAGTCACATTCCGCGATGTGGCCGGTCTTGACGAAGAGAAGGAAGAACTGGCTGAGGTCGTGGATTTCCTAAAATACCCCAAGAAGTATCGTAATTTAGGCGCCAGGATACCTAAGGGCATCCTTTTGGTGGGCCCGCCGGGAACGGGAAAGACCTA